>FR881911.1 GCA_000435615.1 Firmicutes bacterium CAG:238
AAGAATAGCGCTGTTCTCCAATCATAACACATAAGGAGGACTTAGAATGGGGAAATACATATTCGCCAATAAGCTGATGTTTGCCATCATAATGCGGGATCCTATCGCATGTAAGAAATTCATCGAAATGATTTTTCCGGAAAGAACCGTAGAAAAAATCCTATTTCCAAACAAGGCTGAAGAGGATGGCGGTGCTGCGACAATAAACGAAATCGCCGTTGAAGTCGAAAAAACAATCATTACCGGAATTGCTTCAAAGTCTGTGCGGCTGGATGTGCTGTTTAAAGGGGATGATACGGTTTACGATATTGAGATGCAGCTTGAACCGGAAGACGAAATTGCAAAGCGAAGCCGCTACTACCACATGGCAATCGCCAGGAATTCGCTTAAGAAGGGGGAGACTTATGACAAACTCAAGACCGGGTATGTCATCTTTGTGTGCTGTTTTGATCCTTTTAAGAGGGACGAGCCGGTTTACCGATTTGAAATGTATGATAGAAATTTACAGTTGCAATTAGGCGATGGGTCAAGTACAATTATCTTAAACACAAAGTGCTCGCGGAGCAAGACTCCCGAGGCATTTGAGGCTTTCTACAACTTTGTGAACACGGGTAAGGTAGACGAGAGAAACGACTTCGTGAAATACCTGAGCAAACGAGTGGAAGAAGCCAATGAAGATGAGGAGGTTGACCGCATTATGACATTGGATGAAGAAATGAAGGTGCAGTGGGAGCGAGCGATTGAGAAGGGCAAGGAACTTGGATTCAAGCA
>FR881912.1 GCA_000435615.1 Firmicutes bacterium CAG:238
TTTTTTTTCACTGACCTATGAAAAAAACTTCACCCGGCACCCTGCCTGGTGTTCTCATCATTATCGCACCCTTTGAAATTTCAACAAGAATCCAACATAGAATCATCACAATAGTCGGTGGCACGCTTTTTGCTTTATAAATGAGCAGTCACTGACTAGGGAAGGAGATTACCTTGCATTCAAAAGTAAAGCGGAAGCCCCCGTTGTGGCTTTCCCTTGTTCCCTTTGTAAGCTTAATATTGATTATGCTCCCAAGCGTAATTATCTTGGGTGCCGACCCTCAGATTCCGCTGATTATCTGCATCGGAATTACTGCTTTCATCGGAATTTTCGTTCTCGGCTATTCGTGGAGCGACATTGAAAATGCAATGATTGAAAGCAATGCGGCGGCAATGCAGGCGAATTTTATCATCATGCTTGTAGGCTGTCTCATGGGGGTTTGGATGTCGGGAGGCGTTGTTCCCGGACTTATTTACTACGGTTTGAAATTATTCACGCCCGGCATCTTTTTGGCGGCTTTGCCGATTCTATGCGCAATTATTTCAATTTCAACAGGCTCAGCGTGGACTACCGCCGGTACAATCGGCGTGTCGGCGATGGGTGTTGCAGCAGGACTTGGAATACCTTTTCCGATTGCCGCGGGTGCAATCATTACAGGCGCACAGTTCGGCGATAAACTATCACCGCTTTCGGACAGCACGAATCTGGCTGCCGGAATTACAGGCACAAATCTTTTTACGCATGTGAGACACATGTTGTGGAGCACAATCCCGAGTTTTGTTCTCGCAGTCGGCTGTTTTGCCGTTATCGGCGCAGGCTACAGCGGCAGCAATGTTGATGACAGCCAAATTCAGATGATCTGCGATGTACTGCAGGCAAACTTCCATATTACACCTTGGATTCTGCTTGCGCCGCTTTCCATTATCTTGATTATGATTCTGCATGTCCCGGCAATTCCGGGCATGGCAGTCGGAACAGCGATTGGCGTTATCTTCGCCTTGGTACAGGGAAACAGTCTCGGAGATATTATGCAGCAAATGCTTTATGGTTTTGAGCTCACGTCGGGCAGTGATTCGGTGGACAAGCTTCTGAACAGAGGCGGAATGCAGTCCATGATGTATACAATTTCTTTGGTTATCTGCGCACTGGCATTTGGCGGTGCGATTAAGTGCATCGGCTGTCTGGATGTTTTCATCGAGACGATCCTTCTGAGCTGCAGAACCAGAGCTTCCATCATGATCGCAAACATATTTTTCTGCATCGGCATGAATTTTTTAGCTGCCGACCAGTATATGTCCATCGTAATCCCCGGACAAATGTTCAAAGAAACCTACAAAAAGCTGAACCTTGCACCGGAAAACCTGTCTCGGCTTCTGGAAGACGCCGGAACTTTGACATCCGGCATTGTTCCTTGGTCGACCTGCGGTGCTTTGTATTACTCCGTCTTAGGCGTCAGTGCATTCGTTTATTTCCCGTTTTGCTTCATGGCCTACTTAAACCCCCTCATCTCGGCACTTTATGCCGTGACAGGATTTAAGCTCACACCTTTGGATCCTTCAAAACCGATTCGGGACAGGCTGGAAGACATCGAGGAAATCTAAGTCAAGGAGGATATTTTTACAATGAACGAACAAACAGTAAAAACCGCGCGCATGCCGAATAAAATCGAAGCTCTGATTCCGATTGTATTCCTGCTCGCTATCATGATTTCAAACTATGTTTTCGGTTGGGGACAGGATCCTCACATTCCGGTACTTCTTGCTTGCTGCGTAGCAATGCTTGTCGGCAAACTCTGCGGTTATTCCTATGCAGATATGCTGGCAGGCGGCCTCAACGCTGTCAGCCAGTCACTGGAAGCAATCATCATCATTCTCTGCGTAGGATGTCTGATCGGTTCTTTTGAATGGACAGGTACAATTCCTGCCGTTGTATACTATGGTCTGCAATTAATCAGCCCGAAGCTTTTCCTTCCGCTTGCATGTATCTTATGCGCTGCTGTAGGTATTGCAATCGGTTCTGCTTGGACGGTAACTGCAACACTCGGTATTGCGTTCATGGCAATCGGTACGACAATGGGGCTCAACCCTGCGCTCGTTGCCGGCATGATTCTTTCCGGTGCTTGCTGCGGAGACAAATTCTCCCCGCTTTCCGACTCCACGAACCTCGCCGCAGGTTCCGCTCAGACCGGTCTTTTCGACCATGTACGAGCAATGATAACAACTACATTCCCAAGCCTTGTAATTGCAATCATTATTTATTCTATTATTTCGCTTCAGGGCAGTGCTCAGTATGATCCTGAACTTGCAAACGGCTTATCTCAAGCAATCATCGACCATTATGACTATATGAGCCCTGTACTCCTGCTTCCTCTGGTTGCAATCGTAGTTGTTGCTCTTATCAAAATGCCGGCACTGGCAGGCGTAATTCTGGTTTCGATTATCGGATGTATCTTTGCAGTAATTTTCCAAGGTGCAAACTTCTCCGACTGCATCACCATGATGCATTACGGCTACAGTGCGGAAACCGGAAATGAGCTTTGCGATACACTCCTTAACAAAGGTGGTATGGACAGCATGCTTTGGACAAACAACCTCGTAATCGTAGCCGTTGCTTTCGGCGGAATTCTCCAGACAATTGGTGCTGTAGAATCCCTGCTCGGCGGTTTAATCAAGAAGGTTCGTACACCGTTCCAGCTCATCGTCGTTACAATCCTTACATCCGTATTCTGTATTACGACAATGTGCGACCAGTACCTCGGACTGATTATTCCTGCAAGTATGTATAAAGACAAATTTGACGAAATGGGTCTTGCAAGAAACATGCTTTCCAGAACACTGGAAGACGGCGGTACACTCTGGTCACCACTGGTTCCGTGGTCATCCTGCGGTGCTTACCACTCAAACATTTTAGGTGTTCCGACATTATCCTACCTGCCGTTCACCTTCATGAACTTAATCAACCCGATTTTCGCAATCGTTACCGTCTCCTTCGGCTCCAACATTCTCTATGCTGACGGATCGAGAACCAATATCTTCGGCAAGCTTGTCAAGGGCTCCGTTGCAGGTGCCCCGAAGGAAGCTCACGAAAAGGCACTCGCCGCTCTCGCAGAACTCAGAAGTGCCGGCAAAGCGAAAGACATTAAATAATATTCGATAGAATTTAAAGGAAGATTTTGCTATGAAATACCACGGAATCATTAAACAGCGTGAGCTTTGGCTGACGATTACAATCTTTATCATTGCCGCATACCTGCTTTACAGAGAATATGCCGCAGGTCAGTACATTTATATTCCGCTTGCGTTAATGGTAATGCTCGCCTGCTTCTTTGAAAGGGAACACATTATCTCGGAAGAAGGGGTAGATATTAAATACAATTTGTTCAAAGTCTGCATCAAGCACAACTATTGGGCATGGGATGAAATAACGACCCTGCACCCGGATTACAAGCGTGCGAGACCGAATGTCATGCTTCATATCGGCAAGGACGTGGTAACACGGACTTTCACGATGAAGCCTTCCGATTGTAAGGGCGCAATGGAGCTTGCGCGGCGCATGAATCCGCACATCTATATTGATGATATTACCGAAACGGAGCAGGAGCTCCGCGAACAGCAGATTCTTCACAGGCAAGAAGTTGCAAAGGCGCAGAAAGCCGCTGCAAAGCGACGCAAAAAATAAAAAGTATGTAGCGAAAGCGTAAGTCCAAACGGATTTACGCTTTTTCTTTTTGCAAAATCGAGACGGGGGTGCGGACAAAAGTGCGCATAACGAAATCAGAGATTTCTATGCGCACATGGCGCTCACCCATGAGCGCCGCTTCGCAAGGTGCTTTTGTCGTTATTCCGGAAATATCGGAACGATATTTCCTACATAAAAAAAGGCTGACAGCCCGTTGATACACCATCAGCGGCTCTCAGCCTTTTTTAATATTGGATACGTCATAGCCTTCGGCTGTGTCCTTCCCACTACCGGGCAGCTTCGGGACTTTCACCCGTTAGAATGTGCGCTCGCCGAGCGCACCATAAAAGACATACCCGACGTGATCGGGTATGTCAATGAAAAAAGTATGGGGCAAAAGAGGAAACTATTTAAACTCGTCGTAGAAGATTTCGGATTTAGTAACCGTAGCTGCAGGCGCAGGATCCAGCTTTCTGCCTGCGAGACCCAGAATCACCTCCGGTTTTACCCAAGGTCTGTTTTGAATGCCGCTGGTTTCCTCATGCGTAAGGTATCCCTTATATGCAGTCAGACTTCTTCTCAGAAAGCCGTCTCTTGCGCAGGCTTCCTCAATCCCATTGTTCATGATGGAACGAAAATGATTTACAATTCCCGCAGCATATGCCACAGATGTTGAGCCAGCAATCGCTCCCGGGATGTTGCTTACACAATAGTGAACAACGCCTTCTTCCGTGTAGATAGGGTCGTCATGCGTTGTTTCATGGAAAGTTTCGATACAGCCCTCGTCGTTGCTGACATCTACAATGACGGAGCCCCTTCTCATGGAAGCAACCATCCCTCTTGTGATCATAGCTTCCTTGGCATCCTTTGGCCATCTTACGCAATTGATTACCAGATCTGTCATCGGTAGTTCCTTTGTAAGGTTATATTTATTGGAAATGATGGTATTCACTTTACCGTCATACTTCGTTGCGATATCTCTCAGAGCGCCGATATTGATATCCGCAACCGTGACCCATGCACCCATCGTCTGAAGCACCTCGACAGCGCCCTTTCCAACTGTGCCGCACCCGCATACGAGAGCTTTGATTCCGGGAGCCGCACCCAAACCGCTTACGAATTTACCACTGCCTCCGTTTATGCTCATCATTGCCCACAGACCCATAAATGCGCCTGCCTTTCCTGCTGCCTCACAGTTCGGGGAACCATATCTGTGAGAATCCTCTGCAGTGATGGCAATAACCTTCTTTTCCAGAAGCGCATCGACCTCTTCCCTGTGTGCTGCTGGATGGATGCAGCAAAAAATCATCTGCCCTTCTCTCATTAGGTCATATTCGCTTGGCTCGATCTCCTTGACCTTAGCTACAAAATCACAGATTGCCCAGATTTCTTCGTTAGTTGCCAAGATTGTCGCACCTGCCGCTGCATATTCTTTGTCATCGAAGCCTGCTGCATAGCCTGCTTTGCTTGCCACATAAACTTCGTGACCGTCGCCTGCGATCAGGCTGACCTCAGCAGGAGTTGCAACGACTCTGTATTCGCCATTTTTAATGTCCTTCAAAACTCCAAATTTCATTTCAATACTTCCTTTCATGTTGTGATTCTTAAAAAACTATCCGTTCTATCCGGATCAATGCGATTATCTTGAAATGCCTGCGCACAAATTGGCGCTTTCTGTCATCCGGTGGATTGCGAAAATGTTATTCTGCTTTTTTCATCAGCATCTTGCCGCGCAAACTCTTTCCTTCCGTATCGAATACACCGATTCCGGTAATTGCGCATATAACCGAACAGATCGGACATATAATCGGCAGAAAGGCATAAGGTAAGTAAGAAAGCGTCGGTACGCCTAAGACACCTGCCGTATAGATTGCCGCTGCAGACCACGGTACAAGGAAGGAGAAGATGGTCCCGCCATCTTCAAGTGTTCTTGAGAGGACATACGGAGCAATTCCGGCTTTTTTATAGGCATTCTGAAAGACCTCGCCCGGAAGCAGGATCGCCATATATTGTGAAGTTGTCAGCATGACGGTAGCCAGACACGAAATCAAAGTAGCGATAATCAGATTGCAAGGCTTTGCGATTTTTTCCTTGAACGTTTCCAATATTGCAGACAGCACACCCATCTCATACATCAGTTCTCCAAGCTCCAGTGTAAAAATGCAATAGACAATGGTTGACATCATGCCACTGATACCACCTCTGTTGAGAAGTTTTGCTGCTGCCTCATTTTCAAATTCACCGTTGAAACCCGTCGACATTGACGTTACCACTTCGTTAAAAGTGAACTGCGGCTGCGTGATCAGTGCCGCAATTACTCCGGCAAATGCTCCTATCATAAGAGAAATCATAGCCGGTACCTTCTTAGCAACCAAAACGATCGTAAAAACCGGAACGATCAGTAAAAATATAGAGATATGAAAGGTCTCGTCAAGAGCCCCCATAATATCAGTGATGCTCTGCAGTGACTCTGCAGAAGCAGCATCGTGCTTGAGCCCCATAATGAAATAGAGGATCGTTGAAAGAATGAATGGCAGCGTAATGGTCCAGAGCATAGATTTTATGTGCTCGAATACACCTGTTCCCGCTGCAGCCGGAGCCATGTTGGTCGTATCAGAGAACGGAGACATTTTATCGCCGAAAATTGCGCCTGATACCGCCATGCCGGCTACCAGACCGGGCTTGATATCCATGCCGTAACCGATTGCCATAAACGCAACACCAATTGTACCCAGCGCCGCATAAGACGATCCTGTAAAAAAGGATACGATGCAGCAAACGATAAAGCCTATCGCAAGAAAAGATGCCGGTGTGAAAACCTTCAATCCATAATAGATTATAGAAGGCACGATTCCGGAAATCATCCAGCTTCCCACCACCATACCTACAGAGATTAGAATCATGCCGATCAACGCAAACTTTTTAAATCCTGTCAGTATGATATCCTGAAGTTTTTCCAGGCTCATGCCTGTACATACCGCAATGACGCACACTGCAAACAGCGCCAGGATAAAGGTTACCATGGTATTGATTTTCAGGATCGCCAGCCCTACTGACATAATGACCGCTACTACTACAAAGGTAAAAAGTGCCATAGGAAGTCCTACTGTTTTCTTTTCATTATTACTACTCATTAGTCCACCTCCCGGTAAAATTATCTGTATTACAACGTAATATCAATACCTGCGTTCTCAATCCATTGGCGATCGATGATGCCTTCTTTATATTCCCTTTTGATTATTTCCGGATCTCTTTCCGAAACAGGTCCATAGCCGCCTGCTCCGGCAGTAATCATCTCAACAATATCATCTTTTTCAAGTTTTACATTCCTAGGCTTGGGATTATCTGAAATCACCTTACCGTCTCTGTATATTTTAATGCTCGCGTTTCCGCCCGGCTGTCCGCCTTCCAGTCCCCATGGGCGAATCACTGCTCTTTCCGTTGCAGCCCCCACGAGCATGGTGTCTCTGCTTTCTTCAAGAATTCGAATAGTTCTGATAATTCCCATGCCGCCGCGATATTTACCTGCCCCGCAGCTGTTCTCCGAAAGCGCGTACTTTTCAACCATCAAAGGATATTCCATTTCTAGTGCCTCAACAGGCAGATTGGAGGTGTTGGTCATATGTACATGCACAGCATCAAGTCCGTCTTTGTTATATCTGGCCCCGGAACCTCCACCTATGGTTTCAACATAGATGTACGGCTGTCCGCTGCGTGCATCCGTTCCAGAGAAAGAAAAGAAACTCATTGCTCCGTTGCCCGCTGCCACTACTCTTGTCGGATCCATTTTGGCAAAGGCGCCGAAAATCACATCCGCGATACGCTGTGCCGTGGTTTCTCTGTCTCCTGTAGGCGCCGGTTCGGTTGCCCACACAAGACTTCCCGGTTCTGCAATGATATTGATGCTTTCAAAAAACCCGGAATTGGCAGGAATAGTATTGTCCAGTATGGACATCATGGAGTAATACACAGTCGCCTTAAGCGCGCACGGTACGCAGTTATACGGACCACTTACCTGCCTGCAGGTTCCTGTAAAATCAAAGGTGATGCTATCGCCTTTGATCGTAATTCTTGTTTTGATGAGAAGGTTCTTATTTCCTGCGCCGTCATCATCAAGAAAATCCTCGAAGTGATATTCCCCGTCAGGAAGTTCTGTAATGGCAAGCCTCGCTTTTCTCTCTCCGTATTCCAGCCATTTTATACAGAACTCATCGTACGTGTCAAGTCCTATTTTATCTATCAGCTCAACGAGCTTGTCAGCACCGAACTGATTTGTAATGATCTGGGCATTCAAATCTCCATGGCGCTCGTACTTCATTTGGAAATTGAGCATAATCAAATCCATGACGTCCTTTACAAGGACACCTCTGTCGTATAGCTTTACCACGGGAATCCGGAGCCCTTCATCATAAATGGTGGTCCCTTTTCTGCTTTTATCTGCATGATGTCCTGTGTTTACCATGTAAGCTACAAGTTCACCTTCATAAAAGACAGGTTTCAAAAGCACGATATCGGGAAGATGGGAGCCGCCTCCGCTATATGGGTCGTTTGCAATGAAAATATCTCCCTCATGTATGTCGTCGATGTCATACTTTTGGGTCAGCACTTCCACTGCACCGGAAAGTGAGCTGAAATGCAGAGGAATATGCTGTGCAAGTGACAGGAGTTTGCCGTTACGATCAAATACTGCAACAGAAAGATCTTTTCTCTCTTTAATGTTGGTGCTGTATCCTGTTTTTGACAATATTACGCCCATCTGCTCTGCTATCGATGTAATGCTGTTGGCTACAATCTCAAGCGTTATAGAATTAATCTCTTTCAATTCTCCCACCTCCTATACTCGCTCTATCATCATATTCAGATACTGATCTACTGTGGCTTTCTGCCCCTTAAGAATAATCGTCGTACTATCCATCTGCTCTACGATTGCAGGACCATAAACAACATTTCCGTTTCTTAATTTCTCCCTATCGTAAAGGTCATAATCCGAATATGCACCATTTCCTTCATATACCTTGCGGGAGCCTGTCTTGGCTTTCCGTGAATCTTCTCCGTCGTACGCCTCCTCATGGATGACTGGATAGATGATGTCTCCAATCGCAGACAGACCAAAGTTAACAATCTGTACTGCATCATCTGAACTGAATGAATAAAGTCTCTCGTATGCGCTTGTGAATTCTTTTCTGATTTCTTCGGCAGATGAGATGATTGATTTTTCAATCGGGACTCTGATTTCATGATTCTGTCCCTTGTATCTCATATCGAGGAAATATTCTCTGCTTCGTTTCTCAGGATCTATCTTTTCCTCATCAAACCAGGCATCAGCTTCTTTTTCCAAAAGTGCAAACTGTTTTTCTAAAATGTCGCGGCACTGCGCACTTACTTCCATTACATTGGTCTGAACGAAATCTCTTCGCATGTTTTCTGTAAGAAGTCCGTAAGCCGCAAGCAGGCCGGGCGTTTTCGGTATCAGAGCCTTTTTTATCATCATTTCATCGATAAGCTCTGCTGCATGAAGCGGTCCGGAGCCGCCAAAGGCTACAAGACAGAATTCACTTGGGTTGTATCCCTTTGCAACCGTAACATTTTTGATTTCTTTGATGATATTGGAATTGCTTATGGAAATGATTCCTCTCGCGGTCTCCATCAAATCCATGTTGATTCTGTCGGCCAGCCTTTTTATTGCTGCCTCAGATAATGCAGCCTCGATCGGAAGTCTTCCCCCTAACAGCACCTGATTGTTCAGATGCCCCAAAACCACGCGGGCATCGGTTATCGTGGCCTCTTCGCCTCCCTGCTTATAGCATGCAGGACCCGGGCTCGCTCCTGCGCTCTGCGGACCTACTTTAAGAATTCCGCCGCTGTCAATCCACGCGATACTGCCTCCCCCGGCACCTATTGTAGATATATCTATAGAAGGGATTCTGACAGGATATCCGCTTATAGTCTTTTCATCAGAGGCCTCGAATCTTCCATCTACTACCAGACTGATGTCTGTACTTGTGCCGCCTATATCCACAGTGATCAGATCCTTCTCATTGATCAGCTCTGTGATATACTGCGCGCCCACAACACCCGCGGCGGGACCTGACAATGCTGTCTTTACTGGATATCTCATGGATTCGTCAATTGACATCAAGCCTCCATTGGAATGATTGATATATGTGTTTTCCACTCCTATGGACTTCAATGTGCTCTTAAGATTATCCATATATTTTCTTACTTCCGGTCCGACGAATGAGTTTATGACAGTGCCGCAAAGGCGTTCATACTCTCTGAACTGCTTTGACAGATCGCTCGAGATAGTAAGAAAGACATCCGGACATTTCTCTTCCAGAATTTTTTTAATTCTCCGCTCATTTTCCGGATTAAGGTATGCGTTAAGCAGCATAACCGCAGCTGCCTTCACATCCTCAGCCTTCATAGCCTCTACAATCCGAATCAGCTCGTCCTCATCAAAATTCCTTACAATATTACCCTCATAGTTGATTCTTTCGCTGATTTCAAATCTACAATCCCTCGAAATCAATGTTTTTACTTTGTCAGCCTGCAGGTTGTAAAGATCCGGTCTCTTCTGCCGGCCGATTTCCAAAAGATCTCTGAACCCCCCTGTCGTTATCAGGGCTGTCTTTGCACCTCTTCCTTCCAGGATCGCATTGGTTGCAACTGTGGTTCCGTGCATGAATCTGCTGACTTCTTCTCCCGTAAAATTGTTTTCATCGGCAATAACTTTAACGCCTGATACGACTGCCTCGGATTGATCATAAAGAGATGAAGGCAGCTTATATACCATAAGTGCTCCACTTGTTTCATCTATGGCACAAATATCGGTATTGGTGCCGCCTACGTCCACACCGATACGAATTGTTTTACTTCCCATGAATCCTCCTTCCTAACCTTGCATCATTCTGGTTGCTTTTTTTTAATTTTATCATTGATTTAATATAAAATCTAATATATAATCAT
>FR881913.1 GCA_000435615.1 Firmicutes bacterium CAG:238
GAAATCAACAAAGACAATGTTGACACGGCAGCGGAAGAGCCAACCGAGGAGAACGCAGCTAAAATTGAAAAGGCGAAGTCCATCGTTAAGAACATGAAGCTCGTTGCTCGCTCCAGCAAGATCGCGAAGAAGAATGTCAAAGCAGTCCTGAAGAACGATGCAAAGGTTAAGGCGTCCGTACAGGAACTGAAAGACCTCGGCTTCACTGTGAAGTACCGCTTCTATCGCTCAACGAAGAAAGCTGCAGGTTACAAGGCAGCCGTCACGAAAAAGACCGCTTCTTACACCAACACAAGCGGTAAGAAGGGAACGAAATACTTCTATAAAGTTCAGGTAAGAGTTTACGATGAAAACGGCAAACTCGTTGCGAAGACGGCATTGAAACAGTGCAAGTATGCAAGTCGCACATGGACTAAATGAAAAACTTGTATGTATAAACACGAAGGCTCACTGAGAAATCCTCAGCGGGCTTTCGCACTTTTTGTTGTTTCTTTTTAAAAAAACAAGTATAATAATAAGAGCAATTGAAACATTTCCGAAAGCAAAGGAGATTTATCCATGATTGATATTAATAAAATTTTATCATCAGAAAAGGAAAACGCTTATATCGAAGCGAAAACAGCCGCAGGCGGTCTGCCGCGCAGTCTATGGGAAACTTACTCAGCGTTTGCGAATACAAACGGAGGGATTATTTTGCTTGGCGTGAAGGAAGAGGAAGGCTCGAAAAAGTTGATGCCGGCAGGTGTGGAAAACCCCGAGAAATTGATTTCGGAAATTTGGAATATTTTGAATAATCCGCAAAAAATAAGCGAAAATATTTTGCTTAATGAGGATATTTATTCGCTGGATTATGCCGGACGAACCTTGATTGTCATTGAAGTTCCTCGTGCGGCAAGGCAAAGCCGTCCGGTATACAGTGGGCGGGATATTTTTTCGGGAACCTATCGCCGAAACGGAGAAGGGGATTACCGCTGCAAGCGCGAAGAGATTCTGGCAATGCTGCGCGATCAAGCAGAAGAAAGTGCCGACGGCAGAATTATAGAAGAACTTTTACTTTCCGATTTGAACAGCGAATCGCTGCGCAGCTATCGTATGATGTTTTCCAACCGAAAACCAAATCATATCTGGACAAAACTCAGCGATGAACAATTTCTCGTAAAAATAGGTGCGGCGAAGAAAGGGTCAGACGGGGAATTACATCCGACACTTGCCGGACTGATCTTTTTCGGAGATTTTGTTAGCATAATGAACGAACTGCCGAATTATTTTTTGGATTACAGAGAAAAGCTGGCAATGGATACTCGCTGGTCTGATCGCGTGTGCAGCAGTGACGGAGACTGGAGCGGCAATATTTTTGACTTCTATTTTAAAATCATAGGCAAACTGACAGCAGATGTGAAAAAACCGTTTAAGCTGGATGAAAATATGCTTCGCGTTGATGATACGCAGGTGCATGCTGCAATCAGAGAAGCACTTGCAAACGCATTGATTCATGCGGATTATTATGGGCGTCAGGGCATTGTAGTCGATAAAGATTTTAAAAAGATTACCATATCAAATCCCGGCACATTCCGAATCAGCATTGATGATGCCATTGCAGGCGGAATCAGTGACGCGCGAAATACAAGAATTTTTTATATGTTTTCACTGATTAATGTGGGAGAGCGTTCCGGATGTGGGCTATGCGATATTTACAGCACTTGGGAAGAAAACGGATTTATTCGACCTCGCATTGATGAACTCTCGGAGCCGTCAAGGGTGGTTTTGACATTAGAAGTTGAATCTATGTCAAATGAAGCAAGAAATGAAGCAAGAAAT
>FR881914.1 GCA_000435615.1 Firmicutes bacterium CAG:238
TTTTTACCCATAAATGACACCTGCCTTTCGCAACAGCTTGACTGCGCGCTGCGTGTGAAACGAGTATTGATTCGTAGTCTGTTTATAGCTTAATTCACTACGCAAAACATCAAGGCTGATTGCATGATTTTGATATTCTCGCAGCAGCATCGCTAAATCATCGTTTGCCACCGGGCCTGTTACAATATCGTATTTGCAGTCCAAGTTACACAGCTTGCTTTCGATATCTGTGAACTTTCTGTTTCGGTTGTTCATGACAAAAGCTGCCCATTCTTCTGTTATGGTCATTCCAAAATCTTGAATGTGAAGCCCCTCTTGCAGCAGAAAATCATCTGCGATCTCGTACACATTGACAATCTCCGGACCGCCATAAATTTTGGATACGCGGTGCGCCATTTTTCTTGCCTGATCTTCCATGCTGGTCAGGTAAAACCCTCTGCCAAAGTCCTTATATGGTCTGCACATATTCAGATTTATGCTTGCGATGTCAAGATTTGATCCGTGATATAAAATCATGCAAGAACACCTCCGTTATTGGCACAGATACGCTCCATATCTTCGACTGCATCATCAAACGATAATGTGTGCTCAATTTCGTAGCAGTCCTTTAGGAATGCGATTGCCTTATGCTCATAGAGGAATTGAAAAGCTGCCTGCTGCGTCATTTCATGCTTATTTGCAAATTCCGAAACGCAGGCGACTGTGTAATTGATTTTCTTTTTTAATTCAGTCATTTCACTTTCTCCTTTGCCTTTATCATATTTTACTTTCTGACAAGTGTCAAGGGGGTAGCTTTGCAGGATTTCTCTTGCGGTCATTTTTCCTTCATTCTTCTATCCTCCTGACCTTGCTGATTTCACGAATAGCCAGTATTTTATTTTCTTCTTATTTTTTTCCTTCATTTTAGTCTCCGCTTACAATTTTCTTTTTACAATTTGAAATCGTATCCATGCTGTAAGAATCTTCCCATTCCGTCAGTACGAAGCCATTGGTCGTATTTATGAAAGATTCGGAAGCTTTTATTTTTACTCCGTCATTACCAAAGGCCTGCCCTCCTCCTGCGGCAAGGCTGCCGAAAGCCTCAGGGCCTATTCCGATATAGGTGTAGCCGCAGGCAGCACCAAATACATAGGTTTTCTTCGCCTCCGGCTCGGTCAGTTCTTCTTTTGTGTATCCGGCAACCGGATTATCAGCGGCTGTTTCCATTCCCAGAATTTTGACATTTTCAAAATCCGTGACGATGAAAGAATTGTTTCCCCATTCATGAAAGCTGTTCATCCAGTCTTTGAAAAGAATCTTAGCAATTTCCTCGGTGTTCTTCCCCTGCACCCGCTCTTTTTCGATGCGCGGCTGATAGTCATTGCTCCAGATTACGCAGTTCAGACCCGCAATGGTTTCTTCATAAGTTCCTGCGTTTTCTTCATGCAGATCATAGTCAAAATAAACGGTATCTTCCGGTATTTCAGCAAGGTTACCGCTTTCGTCCTTTTCAACATGACTGTATCGCTCCATCTGAACCAGCCCGGTTTCTCCTGTATTGCTTCCAAGGCGCAGCTCATAAACAATATGCGTATTTGCCGTTTTGCACTGCGTAGCAAGATCCGGATTGTCGGAATCTTCCGCGTTTGGAGTATAAATCTCCGCTTTCAGGATTTTATAGTAATTCAAATATCCGTTTTGCAAATCCGATTCCAAGCCGCTTTTTAAATTTTTCTCTGCAACTGCAAGAATTTTGCTGTCCTCGCTCTGACAGCTGCAAAGAAATGCGATTATAAGTAAAATTAAGATATTCAGAAAAAATTTTTTCATCGTATTCATAATTAGGAATTCCTTTCTTCCAAAAACCGAAAATGGATTCTCAGTACTTATCTGTGTAATGATGTTAATCCTAAACAATTGCAATTTGTCTTTGATCACCTGTTGTGATTTCCACCTGCTCAATTTCAACCGGTGATTTTACCGCAAAGAGCTTC
>FR881915.1 GCA_000435615.1 Firmicutes bacterium CAG:238
GATACCGGCGACATGGTTTTCATTGAAAACGATGCGAAGCTGCTTTTGCAGAGGCTGCCGGATGACGTCAAAAATGTCCATTACCACGATGACGAGACACACATCCGTCAGCTTTTAGAGAAATATGACCTTGTACCGAATCGCGGTATCTCTTTGGCTGCCGCCACGGTGCGAGGACTGATTCTTACCGTTTCTCACAAGGAGCAGATTGGAGAACTGTACCCGCAGGTGCTGGAAACACTGGTGTACGGTGCTTGCAGGGAGTTATTTAAATAAGCGGAAGGTCGCAGAGATGCGGCTTTTTCGAGATACAGCGGTTAGCTTCCTCTAACTATATGACTGTGCGTATCGGTTAGCCGAATCTAACGCCGAAAGGAATGATAGCGATGCAAGAACACAAGAACTTCTGGGACAAAAATGCCGGTCGATACGACCACTTTATGCGAAAGGACCATGCGGCGTATGACGAGATGTGTGAGCTGATCCGGCCGGTCGTGAAAGCAAAAACAGTGCTGGAGCTGGCCACCGGCACGGGCCTGATCGCAAAGC
>FR881916.1 GCA_000435615.1 Firmicutes bacterium CAG:238
CTCGGGTTCGATTCCCGATGGAGTCACCAAAACGAAAAGCTCACTACTCTTAGTGAGCTTTTCACATATCAGGAGCTTTTATATTTCAGAGGGCTCATATATCTGCGCGATTGGCGGAATTGGCAGACGCACTAGACTTAGGATCTAGCGGGTGACCGTGGGGGTTCAAGTCCCTCATCGCGCACCATTTAAACCTTGGAATTTCAATAAATTTCAAGGTGTTTTTTATGTTTCACACCATTTTGACACCATGTAGTAACAACGCAGACTTCCATCCGGCTTTTTTCCGTGTTTAATTATTATCTGTACGCGGCCGTTACCGCGGTCCCTAAAAGATGCCATATGCGCTAATCCCTCTCGTTTTCCTCAAAAATATTCATTGTGATTTGCTCATCGGACTTTAAACGCTTCTTTTCTTCCTTTTGGAGCTGTTGGATACTCCTGTCTGGAGTCGGAAGATTTTCTGGCATGGTACCGCCGAGCTCTTCGATGGTCTTACGGACTTTAGTGCCGACTTGATAATGCGTTTCATTGGCAGCATCCTTACCCTGAATGTTCTCCCTGCGAAGCTTCGCGTTCGTCTGTGTCGCACGGAAAAGGTTTGCAGCAAGCTCCTCGCTGCCCATATGATCGAGAATATTTTGACTCTTTTTCAGGCTTTTGCGAGCATGAATCTCTTTAGCACCGAGGCCGCCATACAGCCCTTGATAACCGCGATTTTGGAACTTGGCAAAATCGCCGCGAGTTTTCACGCCTGCCTGCTGTGCAGCTTCGACAAGAGACTTGTTGTGTTCAACGAGTTCGCTGCGTATAGTAAGACGGCGCTGATCCTCAGTCAATTGGTCAAACTGATCCTGCAGCTCCTGCCTGCGGGTCTGCACTGCAAAATAAGTTTGTGCAAGGGCGATGATCTCTTTGCGGGGATCGCCGTTCTGCGCAATCATATAGCAAGCATAGCGTCCGAGTTTATAATCAATAACAATTTCGACCTTTCCTTTTCCGGATACGATTGGCTTCCCGACGTCGGCAAAACAATCCGAGATTGAAATTCCACTGTTTTTACATGAGATCATAGCCTTTTGAATAACATTGTGGAAGTTGCCCCACTTGGCATAACCAAGAACTTCCTGCAGCTCTCTTGCAAGCCAGTATTCCTGACCATCCTCATCTATATGTTTAATATCTTCAAAGCTATTATTATTCTCATCATCAAAAAAGAAAAACATAAAATACCTCCGTACAGACTCAAAGTCTCCTTAAACTCAAATTTTCCACTTCTTTAAAAGATAAGTAGCTTGGCAAAGACATAAACCATTGATAGTATTAAACAATGGCCAGACCATCATAAAGCAAAAAGTCGAAGATAACCCTAAAGGCACAGAACAAGAAATCAACATACCGCAAATCACGCCACCGAGACAGATTCACAAAAACTGCCTTTGTCGAACGGTCGAAGAAAACAGCCTTCTCCTCAGCATCAAAAGTCGGGACAATATTGTAACCTATCATTTTTTTAAGCAACTTCATTAATCAATTCTTCGGCCCTCTCGATCCAGAGCCGTAGAAGGTTGCTTGTTTCTCTGCAAATCGTATATTGCCTGAGCATAGGCAAGAATTCTTTCGATCTGCGCTTCAGACAAATTTTTTGACAGCTTAATAAACTCTTCTTGTTGTTCCGTAAGCTCAAGCTCCGGGGCGGATGAAGAGGAAAACTTTGTATAAGGACCATAACCTAATTTTTTTCTGCCGCTAAGAGCTATTTCAAAGTGGTACTCATCTATCATTTTTCGAGGGTCGACGCCGCTATATTGACAACCCATCAAGTCTGCAAGAGATATGTCTAACAAAAGGGCGGCAGTTGAAATCAAACCCGTAGACATCTCACGACGATCCGCTTCATAGTTCGCATAAGTGGAAACAGGCAACTCCATAAGGGCTGCCATTTCTTTTTGACTAAGACCTCTCGATAAGCGAGCTTTTTTAATTTTTTGACCTACATGTATATAATCATTAACTCCCATAACATCATCCTCCTAAGAAAAATGTAGCATATTATTTTCAAAAACGCAAATAAATCTTCAAAAAAAAATGAAATTTTCAAAAACGAAAATTACAATGCGGTTGATATGCTCCCTTCTAGGTAGACAAGTGAAATAATAAAAACTTGTCACTTAGGAGGGAGCATATTTTATGTCTAAAAGAAAAGTATCTGTTGAGGATAAGATATATGCTGTAAATCTATATCTGGATGGAAAAGAAAG
>FR881917.1 GCA_000435615.1 Firmicutes bacterium CAG:238
TTTACGGAACCGCCTCTGCTTCGTTATGTGCCCTTTTGTCCTAAGCTTATGTTGTTTCTATCTTATACAAGACCCTGGCCCATCATAGCTTCTGCAACTTTTTCGAAACCTGCGATGTTAGCGCCTTTTACGAGGTCGTACTTGCCGTAGTATTTCTCGGAAGCTTCCTTACAAGCCTTATGAATGTTAATCATGATCTGGTGAAGCTGATCATAAACATCCTGGTGCTGATATACAGTATGGCTTGCGTTCTGGCCCATTTCGATGCAGGAGCAAGCTACGCCGCCTGCGTTTGCAGCCTTAGCAGGACCAACAACGATGCCATGTTCCTGTAAGTATTCAAGAGCTTCATTAGTAGTAGGCATGTTAGCACCTTCGCAGTAGAACTTAGCACCGCTTTCAACGATGTGCTTAGCATCTTCCATCTGAACTTCGTTCTGAGTTGCACATGGAATGTAGAGGTCAGCCTTAACTTCCCAAGGCTTCTTGCCTGCGAAGAATTTAGCGTTAGGATATTTATCCGCGTAAGGAGCGCAGATGTTCTTGCCGGATGCTCTGAGTTCAAGCAGAGTGTCAAGCTTATCCTGTGTGTTGATTCCATCCGGATCATAGATATATCCATCCGGGCCGGAGAATGCAATGAGGTTAGCGCCGAGCTGCTGGAGTTTCCAAGCAGTACCCCAAGCTACGTTACCGAAACCGGAGATAACAACTGTCTTACCCTTGATGTCTTCGCCGTTTGCCTTCAGCATTTCCTCTGCGTACCAAACGATACCGAAACCTGTAGCTTCAGTTCTTCCGAGGCATCCGCCGTAAGGGATTCCCTTGCCTGTTAAAACGCCGCCGTCGAATCTGTTTGTGATTCTCTTGTACTGTCCGAATAAGTAACCGATTTCTCTTCCGCCAACACCGAGGTCACCTGCAGGAACGTCAGTGTCAGGTCCGATATGTCTGTATAATTCTGTCATGAATGCCTGGCAGAATCTCATGATTTCAGCATCGCTCTTGCCGTTCGGGTCAAAGTCGGAACCGCCCTTGCCGCCGCCGATAGGAAGTCCTGTTAAGGAGTTCTTGAAAATTTGTTCGAAACCTAAGAACTTGATGATTCCGGGATATACGTTCGGTGCGAATCTTAAACCGCCCTTGTAAGGTCCGATTGCGGAATTGAATTCATATCTGTAACCCTTGTTAACCTGAGTCTTGCCCTGGTCGTCTACCCATACAACTCTGAAAGTGATTCCTCTTTCAGGTTCTACCAATCTTTCGAGTAAGCCTGCTTTTTCGTATTCAGGATGTGCGTCCATAACAGGCGCCAGTGAAGTTAAAACCTCTTCTACTGTCTGATGAAATTCAACCTCTCCCGGGTTGTGCTTCTTGCACTCATCAATTACTCTTTCAACATAAGTTGCCATTACTAATCTCCTCTTTTCTTTTTTTAAAATAAAAGTCATTTTATACGGAAATCGTTATTAAATAAACGTATTTCTCTCAACTAAAATGTAACACTTTGACCAAACAATGTCAACACTGTGTATACAAGATTTTGCTGTATTTTTTGTCGAACAAAACGGTTGACTTGCAGGCGCGGATTGAATAAAATAGTGGCAAAGAAAGAGACAAAAGTTTGCAAGGAGGTAGCACGATGCTTTTAGGACACGAAAAAATTTCTTTTCTGCATCTTCCGACGCCGATTGAGCGGCTTGACAATCTGTCGGCGAAACTGGGAATCAACCTGTATATTAAGCGCGATGACTTGACGCCGCTTGCGGCAGGCGGAAATAAGCTGAGGAAGCTTGAATATTTTTTGGCCGATGCGAAGGCGAAGGGGGCAACCATGCTGCTCACCGTGGGCGGGGCACAGACAAATCACGGCAGACTGACATGCGCGGTTGCACGCAAATACGGCATGAAGGCTGCAATCGTATGTGTTGACGAGTATCCGGGCGAGCTTTCGGCAAACCTTCTTCTTGACGGAATGATGGGCTGCGATGTATGGCTTCGAAAGAAAGACCCTGCCGGCACAAAGCCGGAAGGAGCGCTTCTCAGGGAAACCGTTGCCGAAGTTACGAAGAATTATGAGAAGCAAGGCGAGAAAGTATATTACATTCCGATGGGCGGCTCCAACGAGCTCGGGATTTTGGGATATTATGAGTGTGCAGTGGAAACGGCACGGCAGCTCGCGGAGTCCGGAATCGCGTCCGGCAGCAGGGAATTTCCCCGTTTGATTACGACGGTCGGAAGCATGGGAACTTACATGGGACTTTTCACAGGGATTCGAATGGAAAATCTTCCGCTCAGGCTCACGGGCATCGGCATTATGCCGTACGAAAACGGGATCAGGACCTATGCGAAGAACTATTTTGACAAAGTGTGCGGTTTTTACGGTTTTGACACGACATGCGGCAGAGCGTCCGGAGTGACCGAGAACGATTTTGACATCACGGATAAATATGACCGAGGAGCATACAATAACCCTTGCAAAGAGGTGCGTGAAGCAATGTACCTTGCCGCAGAGAAGGAAGCACTCATTCTTGACCCGTGTTACACCGGAAAATGCTTCGCAGGAATGGTTGAAATGGTTAAGAAAGGCGAAATTGCACAGGATGAGACGGTGATTTTTCTGCATACGGGCGGCATGCCGGGAATCAACACACCTTTTCACAGAGCGGAAATCGAAAAAGAACGTGACAAGTTCATAAATGTGCTTGACGAAAACGGGTGTATTGTGGTAAGATAAATTGTTAAAATTTTACCTGTGCTGCGCTTTCGCGACGATCCGGCGCACAGCCCGGCAGCAGGCGTATTTAGAAAAGGAGAATAACATGATTACGAAAGAAATGAAACAGCAGATTATCAAAGATTATCAGCTCAAAGAGGGAGATACAGGTTCCCCTGAAGTTCAGATCGCAATTCTTACTTACAGAATCAACGATTTAAACGAACACTTAAAGATTCATAAGAAAGACCACCACTCCAGAAGAGGACTTCTTAAAATGGTAGGTCAGAGAAGAAACATGCTTGCTTATCTGAAGAAGAACGACCTTGAAAGATACAGAGCTTTAATCGCTCGTTTAGGTTTAAGAAAGTAAGTTTCGGTTTTACTGTAAATTTAAGCGGGGCGATAAGAAACCCCGCTTTTATTTTTAATAATATGACACATAGAAAACGCATGCCCGAAGTCAGTATGATGTGACTCTCTGAAAGAACTCATGCAGGATGAGCTTTTTCCGAGAGTCATACGAAATCCGGGCTGCGCGAAAAAAACAGGAGGGTGAAAATGCCTAGATTTACAGATTACAGAACATTTAAGTACCCGCTCGGCGGAAGACTTCTGCAGATTGAAATCGGCAAGGTCTGCGAGCAGGCAAACGGACAGGCTTGGGTGCGCTACGGCGACACGGTTGTAAACGTAACCGTATGCTGCTCCAAAGAGCCAAAGGAAGGAATTGATTTCTTCCCGCTCAGCTGCGATTTTGAAGAGAGAATGTACTCGGTAGGAAAGATTCCGGGTGGATTCATCAAGAGAGAAGGAAGACCTTCGGAACACGCGATTCTGACATCCAGACTCATGGACAGACCGCTCAGACCTTTGTTCCCGAAGGGATTCTACAATGATGTTGTCGTTGTTGCGACCTGCATGTCGGTTGACCAGGACTGCAGCCCTGAAATTGCTGCAATGATCGGCTCATCCATCGCAATCGCGATTTCCGATATTCCTTGGGACGGCCCTACCGCTTCCGTAAAAGTCGGCAGAGTGGACGGAAGATTTGTTATCAATCCGACTCTTGCGCAGAGAGAAGTTTCCGATATCGATATGACGGTTGCCGGAACGAAGGAAGCGATTATGATGGTAGAAGCCGGCGCGAAGGAAGTTCCGGAAATGGATATGCTTGATGCAATTCTTTTCGCACATGAAGAGATCAAGAAAATTGTTGAATTCATCGACCAGATTGTTGTTGAAGTCGGTAAGCCGAAGATGGAAGTCGAACTTTACAAGCCGCTTGAAGAAATCGACGCAGCAGTAAGAGAATACGCGACTCCGAAGATGAGAGAAGCCATCCATACGGTTGACAAGCTTGAAAGACTTGACAACATGGATGCTGTTGAAGTTGAAACCAAAGAGCATTTTGCAGAAACTTATCCGGACAACATGAAGGATATCGACGCGGTTCTCTACAACATTACAAAAGAAACCGTTCGCGGCATGATTCTTGACGAGGGAATCCGTCCGGACGACAGAAAATGCGATGAAATCAGACCGATTTTCTGCGAAACGGGACTTCTTCCGAGAGTTCACGGAACCGGACTTTTCAAGAGAGGTCAGACGCAGGTGCTTTCTTCCTGCACGCTGGCTCCGGCATCCGAAGCACAGACAATCGATGGAATTACGGAACAGACAGAAAAGAGATATATTCACCACTACAACTTCCCGGGTTACTCCACAGGCGAGGCAAAATCACCTCGTTCCCCGGGCAGAAGAGAAATCGGTCACGGTGCACTTGCTGAAAGAGCTTTGATTCCGGTTATTCCGCCGGTTGAAGAATTCCCTTATGCAATCCGTGTGGTATCCGATGTCTTATCCTCCAACGGCTCGACTTCGATGGGTTCGACCTGCGGCTCCTGCCTTGCTCTGATGGATGCAGGTGTTCCGATTAAGAGACCGGTTGCAGGTATCGCAATGGGACTGATTGAAAGAGTAAAGGAAGACGGAAGCTCCGAATTCGCAATTTTGAGCGACATCCAGGGCATGGAAGACTTCCTCGGCGATATGGACTTCAAGGTAACGGGTACGGAAGTCGGCGTAACGGCAATCCAGATGGATATCAAGGTTCATGGCTTATCCCGTGACATTCTCGAAAAGGCACTCAGACAGGCGAAGGAAGGCAGAATGTTCATCATGGGTAAGATGCTCGAAGAAATCCCTGCTCCGCGTCCGGAAATGTCCAAGTACGCACCGCGTGCGCTTTCCATGATGATTAACCCTGACAAGATCAGAATCGTCATCGGCAAGGGCGGTGAAACGATTAACGGACTCGTTGAAAAGTACGATGTTAAGATTGACATCAACGACGAAGGTCTGGTTTCCATCTACGGAACAGATGCAGCAAACACCGAAGCCTGCAAGCACGAAATCGAAATCCTTACCAAGGATGTCGAAGTCGGCGAAATCTACGAAGGCAAGGTTACGAGAATCCTCAGCACTGCGAAAGGCTCTGTAGGTGCATTCGTTGAAATCCTTCCGGGCAAAGAAGGCCTGCTGCACATTTCCAGAATGGCGAAGGAAAGAGTAGCGAAGGTAGAAGATGTTATGAATGTCGGCGATACCGTAAAAGTTAAGGTATTTGAAATCGACAGCCAGAACAGAATCAACCTTACGAGAAAAGATATACTTGAATAATTGATTTTTAACAGAGGGCTTCGGCCCTCTGTTTTTGTGCAGGCGGCCAAGATCAGTTGTGGCAAACCGCAGGGGCCGAGATAGCATTTACACGACACGCTTCCTCAGGCGAAAAATAGCATTTGCACGAAGAATGCCTCTGTAGAAGGGGTGTTTCGTGTATCCGGGGGATTCCGGAAGAGAATCAACTGTATTGCAAAAAAATGTTAAAAAAATACCCGGCAGAAACGTTGAAATTTCAACATCCCAAAATATGACATTTTTGTAAAGGGTAAACGCAAGCCATAAATCCGGCATAAAACAAGCTCAAAAGTGTGAAAAACAGACAAAAATACACGAAGAGGGGGTATATATGAGGTGCTTGGTGGGAATTGCCTAATTTTTCCAGCTTTCCTGAAGCATCCCAAGACAAAAAAAGTGCAGGAAGCTGCTCCCAATGACAAAGCTGAGCTTTTCCAATCGCAGGAACTATCTGCACCCCGCGGAGGAGCTCAATCTTATTAAAATGACCATCCCGGACAAGCCAAGCAGCAGGAACCAAAGGTATGTGAGGGTGTAGCTTTTGGTGCATTCAAACCGTCTCTACGCAGCGTCGATTGCAGGCGCGGGCACGGAATGCTCGTGTGGTACAGCACGCAGCAGGGGCTGTTTTATCAGCTCAAATAAAACTGTGTCAGCAGCGTCGCAAAGAGCGGTATCGTGCCTACGGACAGAAGCGTCGTAATTGCAATGAGTTTCGCTGCGGTAAGAGAGCCTTTGCCCTCCATCGCACAAACCGGGGCAGTCGCAACAGCCGACGGAAAGACAGCGGCGAAAATGAGTGCAGTCTTGACATAAGCCGAGAGCGGCAGCCAGTTTACACATAAGAAAACAAGAACGGGAAGAAGAAGCATTTTTACAAGTGAAAATGCGAGAATCTTGCCGTTTTTTATAATTGACAAAAGATTATTTTCCGAAAGCTGGATGCCGACAAGCAGCATGGAAAGCGGAATCGTGGCGTCGCCAAGAGTTTTGACGGACTCAAAGAGCGTCGTCGGAAGATGCAGCCCGCAAAAGAGCATGATAAGTGCAATGAGACTTGCGACGGCATTCGGATTTGCAAATGATTTAAAAAAAGCCTTCAGGCGATTTTGCTCAGAGGAAACGGATGCTGTTTCGGAATGCTTTTCGCCGATTTTAATCATGGACGGACCGGCCGAATACAGATAAACGGTCAGTACGACATTGTGCATTACAATCAGGTAGAAGATATCCTGCCCGAAAAGAGCAAGAGTCACCGGAAAACCCATAAATCCCGTGTTTACGGAACCGAAGGAATATGCCCAGACACCGACTTCTGCGTCGGGCCGAATGCGAAGAATATATTTCGAAAACAGAAAGCCCACAATTCCGGCCAAAACGAAAAATAAAGCAGCACCGACAAGCGTTTGAATCGTCGCAGTGAAAGTGTCGTCCGTCAGTTCTTTTGATGTTATGGAAGAGAGAATCATGCACGGAGTGATTATTTGTATCAGAAGAATGTTGAGCGTTTTGTCGGCTCCGGCAGGGAGAACTTTGATTTTGCCCACAAAGTATCCCGCAGCGATGAGTAAAAATATTGCCAAAACTTTATTGATAACCAAAACCATGTGTATTATGCCTTCCAATCTGAAAAAAATAGCAGCACCGCAGGTGCATATTGTCGATTATAGCACTGTTTACGCAAAAAGTCTTGATTTTTTTAAAAAATGCTGTATAATTATCATTGCAATTCGGTTTAGAAATACTAAACTTAAAGTTTATTATAACGAAACGGAGAAAAATATGGATATCGGACCGAAAATTAAACAATTGCGAATGCTGAACGGTTTGACGCAGGAGGAACTTGCAGACAGAAGCGAGCTTTCGAAAGGCTTTATTTCCCAGCTCGAAAACGATGTCACCTCGCCTTCGATTGCGACGCTGGAGGATATTCTGCAGTGTCTGGGAACGACGCTGAGTGAGTTTTTTTCGGAAGAAAATTCTCATGTGCAGAAGGTTTTCGGACCGGAGGATTATTTTGAAAAGAAGGACGACGAACTCGGAAGCATGACCGAGTGGATTATTCCGAATGCACAGAAAAACATGATGGAACCGATCAGGCTTACACTGGCGGCCGGAGGGAGCACGTATCCCGACAATCCGCACGAAGGGGAGGAATTCGGATATGTCCTGAAAGGAGAAATTGTTATTACGATTGGCAAAGAACGCTTGAAAGCCAAGGCGGGGGAGTCGTTTTATTACACTCCCGACAAAAAGCACTACATTACTTCGAAGAAAGGAGCAGAAATTCTGTGGGTGAGCGTGCCGCCGAGTTTCTAAAGGAAAAATGGCTTTGATTGAACTGATTGACATTTCAAAATCTTATGACGGAGAGCTGGTGCTTGACGAATTTAATTTAAAGATTAAGGAAAACGAGTTTATTACGCTGCTTGGACCGTCGGGCTGCGGCAAGACAACGACGCTGCGGATTTTGGGAGGCTTTACGACCCCGGATACGGGCAAAGTTCTCTTTCAGGGAGAGGATATTACGAATCTGGCGGCGAATAAGAGACAGATTAATACGGTATTTCAGAAGTATGCGCTTTTTCCCCATATGAATATAGCCGAAAACATCGCTTTCGGACTGAAGATAAGCGGAAAAAGCCAGGAATACATAAACGATAAGATTAAATATGCACTCAAGCTTGTAAACCTCAGCGGTTATGAGAAGCGCTCAGTGGATTCACTTTCCGGCGGACAGCAGCAGAGAATCGCCATCGCAAGAGCGATTGTAAACGAGCCGAGAGTTTTGCTGCTTGACGAGCCGCTTGGAGCACTTGACCTGAAGCTCAGACAGGAGATGCAGTACGAACTGATCCGCTTGAAGAACGAACTGGGCATTACATTCCTTTATGTCACCCATGATCAGGAAGAAGCGCTCACGATGTCGGACAAAGTCGTTGTCATGAACCAGGGGTACATTCAGCAGATGGGAACACCGGAGGAAATTTATAACGAGCCGGAAAATGCTTTTGTTGCGGACTTTATCGGCGACAGCAATATTATCGACGGCGTGATGATGGAAGACCGCGTGGTAAAAATCTGTGACCACATCTTCCCATGCATTGACGAAGGATTCGGAAGAAAGAAACCGGTTGACGTTGTAATCAGGCCGGAAGATATTATGATCGGAAAGCCGGGCTGCGGGATCATGGACGGCATTGTGACATCGAATGTCTTTATCGGTGTTCATTACGAAATGTGCATCGAGGCCGGCGGGTTTGAATGGCTTGCACAAAACACAACGAGCTACCCGGTGGGAGAAAAGGTTTCCATCAGCGTGACTCCTGAAAACATACAGATTATGAATAAACCACAGTCAGAGGACGAAGAAGCGATTACATTGGAGGATTTTGAATGACAAAGAGATTTTTTTCCGCGCCGTTCATGGCCTTTATGTTATGTGGGACTTTGATTCCCGCATGCGTAATCGCCTATTACGGCATGACGGACAGAAGCGGAGCTTTCACACTGGCGAACCTTGTTGCAATCGCAAGCGGGGAACATGCCAAGGCTCTTGGACTTTCCCTGCTTCTGGCCTTTGCGAGCACGGTTATCTGCCTGCTTCTTGCTTTTCCGCTGGGACTTGCGTTAAAAGACAGCAGGCTCGGCAAGAAAGGGTTTATGGTATTTGTGTTCATCCTGCCTATGTGGATGAATTTCCTGCTCCGGACGATGGCATGGCAGGTGCTGCTTGAGAAGAACGGCATTATAAACGGGATGCTGGCAGGAATCGGCCTTCCGGCACTCAACATAATCAATACGCCCGCAGCGGTAATACTCGGCATGGTCTATGACTATCTGCCGTTTATGATACTGCCGATTTACAATGCACTCATCAAAATAGACAATAATCTGATTGAGGCGGCATACGACCTCGGCGCAAGCAAATCACTTGTTTTCCGCAAGGTCATCGTACCGCTTTCGGTGCCGGGAATCGTCAGCGGTGTGACGATGGTTTTCGTGCCGTCGCTTACGACCTTTGCAATCTCGAATATGCTCGGAGGCGGCAAGGTAAACCTTATCGGAAATATCATTGAGCAGGAGTTTACCGCAAGTTCCAACTGGAATCTAGGCTCGGGACTTTCCCTTGTTATGATGATTTTTATCGTAATCAGCATGGCATTTATCGAAAAATTTGACAGAAACGGGGAGGGCAATATGATATGAAAAAATTCCTCAAAATGTTTTACCTTGTCCTCATCGTTGTGTTTCTGTACCTTCCGATTGGCACACTGATGGTTTTGTCGTTCAACTCCGGAAAGAGCATGAACGCATGGCAGGGATTTTCCACCAAGTGGTACAGCGAAATGCTTCGGAATCAGGAAATCATGGAGGCACTCGGCAATACACTTACGATAGCGCTTTGGGCATCGGTAATCGCCACTCTGGCCGGAGTACTGGCTTGCATCGGACTGAATGCCATGAGCGAGCGGAAACGTTCATTTTACATGGGAATGAACAACATCCCGCTTCTGAATGCGGATATCGTTACCGGAATCTCGATTATGATGAGTTTCCTGATGTTCGGAATCAGCCTGAGCTACGGTACGGTGCTTTTTGCACACATCACTTTCTGTATCCCATATGTGATCTTGTCGGTAATGCCGAAGTTCAAACAGCTCGAGAATCATACCTACGAGGCGGCTCTGGATCTTGGTGCAACGCCGATATATGCGTTTTTTAAGGTGGTGCTTCCGGATATTATGCCGGGAATCGTTTCAGGCTTCCTGCTTTCCTTTACAATGTCGGTTGACGATTTTGTAATCACGCATTTTACGAGGGGCGCGGGGATAAACACGCTGTCCACCCTCATTTACAGCCAGGTAAAAATCGGTGTAAGGCCGACGCTCTATGCGCTTTCGACCGTTATTTTCATTACGGTTCTGCTGGTTCTTGTTATCGTGAACTTCCTGTCGGGAAGCAGACGCGGGAAAGGTGATTACTATTCTCATAAGGGCGGAATCACCACAAAAAAAGCGATTGTGCTTGCACTTGTTTTCCTTGTGTGCGTTCTCGGACTCAACCGATATGCAGGTTCCCTTGTGGGCGCGCAGGATCAAGGACAGGTTTACGTATACTGTTTCGGTGATTATATTGATCCGGAACTTGTTGACAAATTCGAAGAGGAAACCGGATATGAGGTAATCATAGACTATTTCGACACAAACGAGGAAATGTATCCGGTCATCAAAAACTCAACGGCGGAATATGATGTTGTCTGCGCGTCGGACTACATGATCGATAAGATGCGTAAGGAAGGCCTTCTTGCGGAAATCAATTTCGAGAATGTACCGAATATTGAGAATCTGACCGATAATGTCAAATCGTTTATCAATGATTTCGACCCGGGTATGAAGTACAGCGTGCCGCACACATGGGGAACCTACGGCATTATCTATAATGTGGATGCGGTTCACGGTGAGATAAACAGCTGGAAGCAGCTTTGGTCCGACGAGTATGCGGGTGAGGTTATCATGCCGAACTCCATCAGAGAGGCATTCATGGTTTCCGGAAAAATTCTCGGATATTCCATGAACACGACGGATGAAAACGAGCTGAAAGAGATCACGGATCTTCTCATAGAGCAGAAACCGAAAGTTTACAGCTACGCAAACGACAATGCGAGAGACCTTATGATCGGCGACTCCGCAACGCTTGCGGTCATTACTTCCGGGGATGTCATCTATGCGATGGATGAAAACGACAGACTCGATTATGTGGTTCCTGACGAGGGTTCCGAAGTTTGGACGGACTGTTGGGCAATTCCGCGTGCGGTAAATCATAAAAAGGCTGCGGAAGACTGGATTAACTTTATGCTGCGAGGCGATATTGCAAGAATCAATTTTGAGTATCTTACATACGGGATACCAAACAAGGAAATTCTCGACCTCACGGACAATCCGATTCTCAATCCGTCGGATGAGATCCTGGCACGATGTGAGACGCTTGCAAACCTCGGGCACGAAGCCGATGACCTGTATAGCAAATATTGGAAGGCGTTTAAGGCGAAATAAATATAAAATATCCCGAAAAAAGTAGAAATAACGGGTCAAAAATGATAAAATAAAAGGGTGCTTTCTGAGCAGCATAACTCGGAATAAGCCCTTTTATTGCTTTTTGCAAGAAAACGCGAGGGGCAAAGGAGATTGTTTATGGAAAAAAAGAAGAAAAGAGGAGACCGGAGGGACGGCACATGGATTCGCGATGTGGACGCAATGCATGTGATTATGCCGTACTTGTATCCAAACAGAGCCGACAACGAAGCTTTTATACAAGAAAACATAGAACTTGAAAAAATCGAAAAGTATATTGCAGCCAAGAATGCAGCATTGCCTGAAGAGGAAGAAGAATACAAACTTTTTCATGTTTTGCTTGCGGCATTGGTTAAAACCATTACTCTCAGACCGAAAATGAACCGCTTTATTAAAGGCGGCAGAATGTATCAGCGAGATTTTCTTGCCCTTGCGTTTGTCGTTAAGAAAAAATTCAGCGATAACGGGGCGGAGGCACTTGCCTTCATGAAGTTTGACGAAAATACCACGATTGATGATGTGCACAGGAAGATTTCGGCGGAGATCAACGAATGCAGAAGCGATAAGGCAGACAATTCGACGGATAAGATGGACATGCTCAAGAAACTTCCGCGCTTTGTGCTTCGGCTTGTAATGTGGATTCTTCACAAGCTGGATGAGTGTGGTAAGGTTCCGTATTCTCTGATAAAAACGGATCCGAACCATGCCACATGTTTTATAACAAACCTAGGTTCCATCGGGCTTAAATCAGGATATCATCACCTGAGCAACTGGGGGACGAATTCCCTTTTCATCGTTTTGGGACAAAAGAAAAAGAGTCCGGTTTACGATGAGGACGGAACCATGTCGATGAAAGACATCCTGCCGATTGGCATCACCCTCGATGAGAGAATTGCTGACGGATACTATTATTCCAAAACGGTTAAGCTGCTGAAATACCTGCTCGCAAACCCGGAGCTACTCGAAACGGCAGCAAAGGAGGAAGTTGATTATGAAAGAAGTTAAACTGAAGAGACCGTGTGAAATTCATGAAGTCAAGACACCTTGGATTGATCATCTTGAAGGTCTTCCGGCACATTTGAATTATTTCCAAGGGTCGATGTACGACAAGCTTGCGGAGATTGCAACAAATTACCCGGATTACATTGCCTACGACTTTATGGGCGGTAAAGTGAAATACAGAGATTTTATCAACAAAGTAGACGAATGTGCAAGGGCACTTGCAGCAATCGGAGTGAAAGAAGGCGAAAGCGTTACCATATGTATGCCGAACGCACCGCAGGCTGTTATCATGTTTTATGCCGTAAATAAGATAGGAGCGATTGCGAACATGGTACACCCGCTTTCGGGCGAGAAGGAAATCGAATTCTGCCTCAAGCAGGCATCCAGCGTTGTCTGCCTGACACTCGACCAGTTCTACGGCAAGTTTGAGAACATCCGCGGCAATGTGCCGCTCAGAAGCTTGATTCTCACAAGCATAAAGGATGTGCTGAGCCCTGTGAAGAGAAAAGGATACTATCTTGCGGAGGGCCGTAAAATAAAGAAAGTTCCGGAAAATGCCGAAATCGTATGGTGGGAAAAATTCTTACGCGACGGAAACAATTATCACGGACCTTTCCATGCGGTGAGAAACGCGCAGGATCCGGCGGCGATACTCTACAGCGGCGGAACCACGGGAACCATGAAGGGGATTCTGCTTTCGAACCTCAACTTCAATGCGCTCGGACAGCAGATTATCGCAACGAATCCAATGTTTAAACCGGGTGATAAAATGCTTGCGGTTATGCCGATTTTCCATGGTTTCGGACTTGGCGTATGCATTCACTCCATGCTTTCCAGCGGTGGCAGATGCTTACTGATACCGCGTTTCAATCCGGAAAGCTATGCGAAGCTTCTCAAGAAGCATAACCCGAATTTCATTGCCGGAGTGCCAACCCTTTACGAAGCACTGCTTCGGCTTAAAACTCTGAATCATGTTGACTTATCCTGCTTGAAAGGCGTTTTCAGCGGTGGAGATTCCCTCTCGATTGAACTGAAAAAGCGTTTTGATGCTTTCCTTGAGCAGCACAACGCCAGCATCCATGTGAGAGAAGGCTACGGCACAACAGAGTGCGTAACGGCAAGCTGCCTGACGCCAATCCATACGGCGAAAGAAGGAAGCATAGGACTGCCGTTCCCGGACACTTATTACAAGATTGTGAAACCGGGCACGGAAGAGGAAGTTCCTTACGGTGAAGAAGGCGAGATTTGTCTTTCCGGTCCGACCGTAATGATGGAATACATTAATAACCCGAAGGAAACGGCGGACACGCTCAGAAAGCATGCGGACAGCCTCACATGGGTTCATACCGGCGATTTGGGCATCATGGACGACGAAGGCTTCATATATTTCAAACAAAGAATTAAGAGAATGATAATCACCAGCGGATACAATGTTTACCCGTCACAGATTGAGAATGCTTTGGATGCACATGAGCTCGTACATATGAGCTGCGTAATCGGTGTTCCGGATCCGCTTAAAATGCAGAAGGTCGTGGCATACGTTGTTCTTAAGCCGGGTGTAAAAGTTTCGGAAGATGAGGCACGGGAAATTCTGCTTGAATATTGTGAAAAGCATATGGCGAAGTATGCTTTGCCAAGAGAAATTCGTTTCCGCGATGCACTGCCTAAGACTTTGGTGGGAAAGGTAGCATATCGCGTTTTGGAAGAAGAAGAAAAAGCAAAGGGGGAAAATACAGAAAAATGATAAAAAGGGGTAAGAAGAAGATTATTTCGGTGATTCTCACCGCAGCACTTGTATTTACAACAGTATTTGGGGCAGGTTTTGCCTATGCCGGCAGCAGCGTTTCCGGTTTTACGGGGACAACCTACACGCATAACAGCCGGTTTAATGACAGAATATTGATTCATGGGGTGGATGTGTCGACTTATCAGAACGGCATCGACTGGAACGATGCAAAAGCGGCCGGTGTTGATTTTGCAATTATCAGAATCGGATTCCGCGGATACGGAGAAGCAGGCAGGATGCAGCCCGACGACTGGTTCGTAAGAAACATTGAAGCCGCAAAGGCGGCCGGCGTGATGGTGGGAGTCTATTTCTTCTCGCAGGCTTTGAATACATTTGAAGCCCGGGCAGAAGCTGATTATACGCTCGAACTTCTCGGAGATTACGAACTGGATCTTCCGATTTTCATGGATTATGAATTCTCGCCGGTTTCATCGGGTAGATTCACAAGCGGCACGATTACGAAGATTCAGGCAACTGCAAATGTCAGGGCGTTTTGCGAATATATCGAAGCAAACGGCCATAGGGCGGGACTTTATGCAAATCTCAATTTCTTAAACAAGACCGTTGACGGCGAAGCGCTTGGCCGGGAATATCCGATTTGGGTGGCACAGTATTACAAAACATGCAATTACGATTATGACTATGATTATTGGCAGTACAGTTCCGGAGGCAGTGTAAACGGCATCGGCGGAAGGGCCGATGTCAACTTCTTGTATCTTCCGAAGGAATCAAAGCGTGTTTCGGATAAATCTCTGGCGGATTGTGAAGCGTTTTTAACCGGTGCTTCAAATTATCAATATTCCGCAGGCATGGCATTCACACCGGGTGTTTCGGTAACCCACAACGGTGTAAGCCTTACCGAGGGCGTTGATTATAATGTACGCCATGTCGGCAACGGTTCTGCAGGAACGGCATACGCGATGATTATCGGAAGGGGCATGTATACGGATTATAAACTGGTGCCGTTCCATATCGAGCCGAGCCGTGACCTTTCAGGGATAACGATTAAGAAGCCGAAAGATCGTAAATATACCGGAAGCGTCACAAAACCTTCGTACATAACCGTAACGGATGCATCGGGTCGTAAGCTGATAGAGAATCTGGACTACACCTACACGGTTGCAAACGCGGTCGAAGTCGGTCAGGCAGATCTTATCGTTTCGTTTATGGGAAATCTTCAGGGGACAAAAACCGTGAAGTACAATATTGTCAAAGCGACGCAGTCAATTACGGTGACAGATGCGAGAACGAGCACAAACTTATCGGCAGGAGCATATAAGCTCGGTGCAAGTGCAAAATATGCAGATGCGAAGCTGACCTATTCTTCCGGCAATCCGTCTGTCGCATCGGTTTCATCGAGCGGGACGGTAACACCGAAGGCAGCCGGAACGACAACGCTGACAATCAGTGCGGCGGCAACTTCCGAATACGGAACTGCAACGAAAACAATCGCGCTGACGGTCGTGGACGATAAGAAAGACGAGCCGACACCAATGCCTGAGCCTGAGCAGCCGTCTAAACCGGACAATCCGGGAGACAACACGGGTGGCTCGGACGATGATGCGAATGCAGCAAAGAATGCGCGAATCAAAGCCGGTGTAGAGCGCACGAAGGTTGTCCTGCTCAAGGCACCTGAGGTGAGCAGAAAGCGCATAAAACTGACCTGGAAGAAGTCCAATTCAGGATACCGCGTGGATTCTTATCAGATTTGGCGTTCGACGAAAAAATCTTCGGGCTATACGAAAATCTTCACGAGCACGAGTGCGTCACATAAGTATTATGTGAATACGAAGGGACTCGAACCGGGCAAAACTTACTGGTATAAAGTCCGCGGCATGCGCAGGGTGGACGGCAAGCTTGTATACACGCCGTTTACAAAGATTTGCGTAACCACAAAGAAATAGAAATAAGAAGGGGGCTGTCGCATTAACGGAAAATA
>FR881918.1 GCA_000435615.1 Firmicutes bacterium CAG:238
CGCTGCATATTCCGGACGGGAACAATCTGGTTTCTGCCATTTCGATCCCGCAGGCTTTGGCGCAGAGCGCATACTCGTACTCCTGCAAACCAATCGCATCATCATCTTCTTTCGACGGAAACTTGATCAGCCATGGCTGTCCGTTAACCTCTGTCAAAATTTTAGGTCTGGCACCACCGGAAGAACCTCCAAGCCGGAACAACTCATCTAAGCTGTCCGTTTGGTTTGTCGCAAGCAAGCGGCTGCATTCGCGTGCAATATCATCAAAATCGCCTATCTGCGTTCCCTCCGCAAGGTCGAATTCCGGCACATATTGCAGTGCGCCCATGCCCAAGCTTCCGACGATCGCAAGCCGATCCAGGCTTTCCGTTTCGATGGGATTGATATTGTGCTTCAGCAACTGTCGATCTACCAGGAGTCTGCCCCATCCGTCCGGCAGGCTGTCCGCAAAAACGCCAAAAATGCCGTCGAAAGGCAAAATCTGTGGCACGAAAACTTTCTTTCCCAAAGGCAGCGAAAACGGACTGATAGAAAATCCGTCTGCAATCCATTCTTCACTATACTGAAAAGCAGCGAGATGTTTCCGGTATAATGCCATTGTTCCGACGGTTCGTCCCTCATAAAGAACCTGTAACTGTTTAATCTTGTCCATGTATGATCTCCTCTATGGATAAAAACGGAGCATCCTCAAAAAGATGGATCAGCGCATCGTCCATGTCGAGCGCGATCGCGAGCTTGATCAAGGCGTGCAGGGAAATTTCGCCGCTGGTTTCAAAACGTTTCACGGAACCCAAACTGACGCCTGACTTTTCGCTCAAGGCTTTTTGTGAAATCTTTCTGCGCTTGCGGACGGCACGCACGTTTTGTGCGATCTGCATTTGTATTTCTTTTGGTGTTTGTCTGTCTAATACTATCATAGCTAATATTTTATCCTATTTTGCGTAAAATATCAAGTTTTAGCTCATATTTTATCTCAGATAATTTTCCATAAACTCATTCCGGCGATGCTCCCTCCTCTATCTTCACTTATGTGCTACACTTTTCGCAGTAAATACTGCAACAAAAAAGATGCCCAGCTGTGCCGGCATCTTAATTACACTTATAAATTACAGACCGCATAAAGCGGCAGATTGATCATCCAGTCCTGTTCCTTATATTTTAAGGCAGATAAACGTACCGCCGCGGTTTTCCCACCTGTCTGGCACCCATAATGATCAACGGCTTTCGGGTCTCTTTTTCTTTCCACATCAAAAGTTTTTCTATCGCAAATCGGAACATTCCATTACCGTCCTTTTTCTTCTTCATTTTCGCTTCTTCTGTCGCATCTATAGTATATCACATTTTTTCCGGGCTATTCAAGGTCGGTTTTTACATTTTTTCTGGTCTAATTTTAAACAAACATTACATTTTTTCTGTCCTAAAGTCACTCCGCGCAGCTTCCCTGTGCCAGTTTCAAAAACTTCTTGTCGGACTGGATTGCGTGTGTCACAAATTTTCCATCCCGGAACAGCGCATAGGTCGTCACCGGAGCAGGAAGATTCTGCGCCGTATCTCTGTCTGTAATATGAACCGTTTTCAGCGGAATGCCATGCTCTGCCGCGACTTCTGCCACGCGCGGCACCCAGTAATAAGTAAACGGGCACTGATCCGTATAATAGATCACAAAACCGGTCTCACTTGTCTGCGGCCGCTTCGCGCAGTCCTTAAATTTCGGCGGCTGCGCGTCCGGTGCAAACGGCAGATACAAAAGCGTAATCCCGCATTCCGATGTGTCTGCTGTCAAAAATCCTTTATAAGCAAGATACTTCGGGTCGGACAGGAACTCCCGCTTTTTCCCTTCCGCAGAAAGAATGCAAAGTCCTTTTTTACCCTGCGCTTTTGCATCACGCAAACATTCGTCGAGCAAGTCGTTGGAATACCCGTGCCCTTTCATGCTGCCCGCAATCCACAGGCAGTTTATGTAAAGGTAGCCTGCCGCCTCTATCGGCACCCACGCATATTCTGCCGGAATATATTCGATAAAGCACTTGCCTCTTTCTTCACTTCGATAAAAGACAAGCCCCTCTTCAAACCGCTGTTTGAGCCATTCTTTTTTCGCAGCACTCTGCTTGTTTGACATCGCGCAGCAGATATGCTCTTTGTCGATATTGTCCTTTGTGATTCTAATGTAATTCATGAAAAATCTCCTTCCTTACATCCTCTGAATTACTGCGCCCAGCCAGCGCTGCATCGCTTCGCTTGCCTGATTTGCGATTTCAAGCACGCGGTTGTGGCTGTGCTTTACCGTCTGAATCCCGGTCGCCATATTGGTTATGCAGCTGACGGCCAACACTTCCATTCCCATGTAATTGCAGACAATCGTTTCCGGCACCGTACTCATGCCGACCGCATCGGCACCCATGCCGGCAAAGGCACGAATCTCAGCCGCCGTTTCAAAGCAAGGTCCCATGAAGCTCATGTACACGCCTTCTTTATATGAAATTCCCATTTCATCGGCGGTTTGCTTTGCAAGATCCCGCAGCCTGATACTGTACGGCTCGGTCATATCCGGAAAGCGAGGCCCGAAGCGTTCGTCGTTTGATCCAATCAATGGATTCGTCCCCATCATATTGATAAAATCCGTAAGGATCATCAAAGTCCCCGGCTCGAAGCTGCGATTGATGCCGCCGCAGGCGTTCGTCAGCACGACCTGTTCCACTCCCAGCAGTTTGAGAACATAGAACGGATAGCAGACTTCCTTCATGGAATAGCCTTCATAGAAATGAAAGCGTCCCTCCAGCGCAAAAACTTCCTTTTCTCCCAGCTTTCCCGCAAGCAAAGCACCCTTATGTCCCTCTACCGTTGACACCGGAAAGTTTGGAATGTCACGATACGGTAATTCTTCCGTCTCTGTAAAATCCGCCGTCAGATTTCCAAGCCCGGAGCCAAGTACCACAGCGATTTTCGGTCTTTTTGTGATATGCTCCTGAATATATTCTGCGCTCTGCTGCGCTTTTTCATAAAGATTTTCCATGCTGTAAACTCCTCTCAAATTAAGTATTTCTCCGCTTCCTACAATCTCTTCTTTTGCGTTTCCCTTCGAAGCACTTCCTAAACATCTCCTGTCGCAGCATCCATCAGGATTTTATCAAATATTTTATACCTCTTCCGTTTCCAAGCTTCGTAACATATCCTTTTTCTTCTAGTGCCACTAACAGCTTCAGGGTTTTGTTCTTTCCGAATCCGACAGCCTTTGCGATTTGAGAACTTGATTTGCCAAGGCGATTCATGCTATTGTATATCATCGCTTCGTCTTCTGATAATTCTTCTCCCCCTGAGACAACCGGCAAAACCACCTTAATTGCGTGCGTGGAAAACTCATGTCTAGGCTTTGCTCTGCTTTCGGCATATGCCATATTCATTCTCTGAACTCCTGTTCCAAAGCTTTCGATAATATTTAATCGGAAGAAAACCGAAGCAACAATCGGATTCCGCAGCACGGAAACCTGACCATTCAGATATTCTTCTTGCGTAATTCCTTTTGGTAATCCTCCCGGGGAAAAAACTTCAAGACGATCTTTGAACATCGCTATACGAATATGTGAATTTACGTCCCAAGTTCTGTGTACAAGTGCATTTGCAATCGCTTCTCTAAACGCTTTTTCCGGAATGAGTTCTACGGTTTTTCGAAGAGCTCCCTCGATTTCATCATATTGATAATATTTACGGTAAAGTGTCACTGCCTCATCATACTGCTTCAAAATGGATTTGTGTTCAAAAATTTCTCGATCCAAAATGATATCTATGCTGTCACCAAAACGAGCACAGTCAATTCCGTAAAAACTATTTTCATCTGCCAATAATGCTCCCGCATTCTTGTATTTTCCATCGGCCCCAAGCAAACCCAGTGTCCTAAGAATGTCCGAATTGATTGCACTGACACCGAGCTGTTCTTTCAGCTTTTGTTCAAGAATTGAAAAATGAAATTCATTGCCTTTAGCGGTTAATTCGTCATAAGAACGATTTTCACCTTCTAAAAATTCTAAAGATTGATTTTCCTTCATGCTGCAGGCCTCCCGTATCATTTCGATCTGTATATATTATACCAAAACAAACGCAAAAGTAAACGCATTTTTTTGCGTTTGCTTTTGCGTTTGTGTAGTCTCGGTCGTGAATAATATTGTAAATACTTTCCTCATTTTTAGGACTCTGTAAACTCAAGATGTACAATCGTTTCCCTTCTCGCATTCACCAGTTCCGCTAATTCTGCCTGTTCCATGCCGGCACTTTCACGGTATTCCTTTATTTTCGTTACGAGCACGGCCTTAAACCCCCTTTGCATCCATCCGGCAGAAGAGGATTGTTCTGATAATGGACATCAGCACCAGCACGCCCATCAGCATATATCCAATCACTTCTATTGGATATTGCATTTGCTGTTATTCCAATGTTTCACGAACAAAATGCGCCTGTATCCGGCTTTCGGTAACCAGAACGGACTCCTGATGAAAGAACGCACACAGATCTTTTGCAATATCATTTATATCGTCTTTAAATCGTTCAGCCGATATAGATTTTTGATTCGATCATGCTTGCTGCTCTTGGTTTCCGTGCATCTGCACATTTTTATATTCGTACTTCAAGGATAGAATTGATTATCTGTCGGAAACCATAGTCGAGGAACTCCTCTTCAGTCATGCCGTTTTGCATGCAGATGAATTCCCCTTTTGTCTCGGCAAGCGCAAGAAGCGAATCAAGGCTCGCTGAAAGTACATAGACAGTCAGCAAAGGATTGACGTCTTTCCGCACCTCACCGCTTTTCTGCCCACGCAAAATAAGTGCTTCAAGAATCTCGTTTATCTCCGTCCCAAGACAAAGTATATTTTTCACGGTATCTGAAGCTGCAGTTTGCTCAATCTTCACTGCGCCGGAACGCTTTAAGGTCTCAAGTGAGTACGGATATTCCTTTCGGTAACGCTTCTTCGCCGTGCACACCGCACGATAGGCGCAGGCAAACTCAATATTATCATTTGCAGCACTTTCAATATCTTTCTTTAGTGACCTCAGCCCCTTTTCAATGATGTGATGCAGAATATCTTCCTTGCTCTCATAATATGCATAGAGCGTGCGCCGACTATATTCGGACGCTTTTGAAATATCATCTATCGTTGTCTGTGCGTAGCCCTTTTCTGAAAAAAGCTTTTCTGCAGCTGTCAGAATCCGCGCTCTATGCAGCGCAGCGACAGCCTCTTTTCTTGTCATTTGTCCCATGGCAAACCCCTATTCTAAAAAGTATATCGTGAGTATACCATTCAATTTTACCCTTGTCAATAAAAGAACGATAATCGATGCTTGATGTGGCCGTAACATTTGCATTCGCCATATTATTTAATCCTGAAATTGCAATTATGCCATCTGGTGTAACTTCCATATTTATAATATGTTGCCTAGTATCCGTGCTTAATACTTCATCATAATACTCTTCATATTCGTTGAAAAGTTCGCCAAAGAATAGTGTTTGTCCCCTTTTTTCTTCGGATTTTGCATGCAGATTTCTTTCACTTCCATGTTGTTTTCAAAGACGGCCTTGCCGTCACGGCCAACGGTTGCCAGATACTGTACCGGATTTGCAAAGTAACCGTTAGGTGATTCCAACGGTTACAGGTTTAAACTTTCTTAATAATTCTCCGGCTTCACCTGAAAATATGCCTGCATATGTCCGCAGACCGGACAGATTTGCGGCGCATTCGTGCCCTCGTATTCGTGTCCGCAGTTGCGGCACTGCCATTTGACCTCTTCCGGCTTTTGGAAGACTTCCTGATTCTGAATGTTGTTCAGAAGTGCTTTGTAGCGTTCTTCATGCGTCTTTTCGATTGCGCCTACCATTCGGAACTTTGCAGCAATTTCCGTAAAGCCTTCATCTTCGGCTTCCTTTGCGAAATCGTCATACATGATGCTCCACTCATAATTTTCCCCGGCAATACCCGCCAAAAGATTCGCTTTCGTATCTCCGATACCGCCCAAAAGTTTAAACCAGATTTCGGCGTGCTCTTTCTCGTTATCGGCGGTTTCCGTAAACAATGCGGAAATCTGCTCATAGCCCTCGCTTTTTGCAGCAGCCGCATAATAGGTATATTTGCTGCGCGCCTGCGTCTCCCCGGCAAACGCTGCCATCAGATTTGTCTCCGTTTTTGAACCCTTTAGTTCCATGACCTGCACCTCTTTTCATACAAACTCTCTTTGTAGTTTTTTCATTTGCATGAAAATTATGCATCGGAAAGAAGCACAAAGTTTGAATCATAATCTTGCAAAACCCTCTTGTTACTGATATACTTTGATAACAAAGAAAACTAAGGGGGATTTTATCTTGAGAAAATCAATTCGTTTTTTAGACTCCAATATGCTGCGGGCACTTGCCTGTCTTCTGATGCTTTGCGACCACATGTGGGCGACCATCGTGCCCGGCAACGAGTGGATGACATGGGTAGGCAGACTTGCTTTCCCAATCTTCGCGTTTCAAATTGCCGAAGGCTTCTTACATACTTCGAATTTCCGCAAATACGCAGTAAGGCTTCTGATTTTCGGTCTGGTTTCGGAAGTTCCGTTTGACCTTGTATACGGCAGCACGATGCTTTACCCGTTCCACCAAAATGTAATGTTTACACTTCTGCTCGGACTTCTGGCTGTCAAGGCACTGGATAACGCCAAAGAAAAACACACCGTCAAGGCATGGCTTGTCGGAGCACTTCTTGCTGCGCTGTGCTGCCTCGTAGCTGCGGTAACCTTCACGGATTATGGCGCGCTTGGCGTTGCAACGGTTATCATGTTTTATCTGTGCCGCGAGTTTCGCTTCGCGTGGGCGGCTCAGCTCGGTTTTATGATTCTTTTTAACTTTATACTGTTCACCGGAGAGTACATTCCGCTCACCGTCCTCGGTCACACCTTTGAGCTTCAGACGCAGGGCTTTGCTGTGTTTGCGCTGATTCCAATTTGGCTTTACAACGGCAGGAAGGGTGTTTCGAGCAAGGCACTTCAGTACGGATTTTACGCATTCTATCCGGTGCATCTGCTTGTGCTTTATCTGCTGTTTACTTATGCTCACTAAGCAAAATGCTTAAAATGGTATCTTCATTGGCAATTGCGTATTGGCTGAGCTTATAGGAACGAATCCTTTCTTTGACAATAATCGGAGTCACGAATCCGTTAGCGGCAAGCTTTACAGAGCGGTTAATAACAGTTTTGTTCGTGATTCCGTTTATTTTGCTCACCTCAATCGGCGTGTACTCATACAAATGCCTTTGCAATAAGAGCAGAAGCATTTCTTTTTCTTTCGAGTTTAAATGCGAAAGGCTTTCATATAAGCTGCCCTCTGCCGATTCTTTGGAAATCTCGCGTACCTTTGTCGAATACAGTTCCACCATACGCAAAAAATAATTCACCCAAATCTCCGGATGTGGCGGGTTTTCCCGACCGGAATAATAAAGCGGCGGCAATCCCATTTGCAGGGAATTATAGTATTCCTCCGGATCATATGCGAAATACTCCTCAAGCGATCCGATGCCGTTGAATCCATATCCGTTTAAGTCCAGAATATATCCGGACAAAAGCCTTGCACATCTGCCGTTTCCGTCCTCAAAAGGATGTATCGTAACAAGCTGATAATGCACGATTGCGGCTGCAATCAGCGGATGATCATCTGTTGTGTTCACATATTGCACCAGCTCATTCAACAAATTCGGTACATCTGTATATTCTGGTGGAATGTACTCTGCCACTCCGCTTTCTGCATCGTATACCGCAAACAAAACACCGGGCGGCATAGCCCCTCGCAGTCCGATTTTTTCTTTCGATGCACCCTTCTCCACTAATTCCTGCACTCTTAAAATCAAATCAATTGAGAACGGCTCCTTTTCTCTGCATTTTCTCTCCAAATACTCCATTGCCATGAAGTAGTTTCGGATTTCCTGCTCCGGTCTTAGGAAATGTCTGTGCTCGTCCTTTTCAATTGCCTCGTCTGCCTGCTTTTCCGTCAAAGGATTTCCTTCAATCCTGTTTGATGCATATGAGCTTTTTTTCTTGGAATTTTTTCGCAGCCTGCTTGCAGTTGCTTGCGGCAGTTTCGCTTCGTTAATTGAAAAGCGATTTTCGTCAATTGCTGAAATTCTGTTTAGTATTTCATTTGAAAGTGAAACTTTAATCATTTTGCCTCCACCTCTTCTTATCCTATATTTATATTTTACAAAACAAATTTAAAAAATTCCACTATTTTTTCACTATTATTTCACTATTTTGCTTAATAATCTCGATATTCGAGAAATGCGATAACATTACTGAGGGAGGTGTAGGAAAATGCCGCGCGAAAAATTTAAAATGCTTACGTATATGTACTTATGGTTTTCTGGATTTTTGTAGTAGCTACATGTGCCTTGTCAATTGCAGCCGATGTCCGCTGGCATGAAAAAGCGCTCCAGGCGGCGGAGCAGGGACTCCTTTTACCGCTGAAGCGCTCAGGAATTCGGTTTATAATTTTGGCTACTCTACTGGTTTTGCTCGTGCTGTCCCTCTTCCTGTAGGGCGGCGCGACTTTCTTTTTTCTGGCGAATTGCTGTAACGATGCTGTAGAGAAGCACTCCTGTCCAGATAAAGCCAAACAGGATATATTCGTTTTTCCCCATCGTCTCACCCATAAGATAACTGCAGACGATACCGAGAGTCGGCGATAAATACTGTAAAAATCCCATGATCGTCATCGGCAGTCGCTTTACGCAGCTTGCGTAAATCAAAATCGGAAGAACCGTCACGATTCCGGCACCAATCAGGAAAAATTGAATTCCAAGGTCGACAGATGCCATTCCGTTTTCACCCATGCGAAAAATTGCAATGTAAATAATCGCAACAGGTGCTGCAAGAATCATCATTACGCTGGTGCAAAGAGGAGAATCCTCCTTAACACCTTTCATGAATGCCGCATATGCCGCAAAACAAAACATAAGAATAATTGTAATCAGCGGTGAATTTCCGAATCCATCACCTGCAAAGAGTACGCCCGCAACGATTATTGCCGTCGCCACTCCCATCTGCCATGTCATTTTTTCCTTAAAAAATATAACGCCGAAATAGCAAACCGCAAGCGGTGCTATGTAATACGCCATGCTGGTAGCGAGGATATGTCCGTTCATTACCGCCCACATATATACTCCCCAGTCGAGGAAGTTAAAGATTGCTCCCGGCACAATGTGCTTCAGCATCAAATCTTTTTTCTTGAATGTTGCAATAATTTCTTTCCCTCGTCCTTGCACAAGAACAATGCTCGTTACGAAAACTCCGGCCCAAAGAATTCGGGACATCAGAAGAAACATCGCATCGGTGTCCGGCTTGATTGCGTAATAGAGCGGCTGAAATCCCCATACAACATAACATATTATCGTAAGTAAGTAGTCTTTCTGTTTTGTGTCCATTGTGTTCATCTTATTCATCCCGTTACTTTCATTCTGTCGTCATGCAGTGTTTATTATTTCCAAAGCTTGTCAGGGTATTCCCCTTTGTCCTTCATAGACTGCAGGGCGGAAACCACGCTCTCTTTATCTTCCTTATATGTTATTCCATACCAGCGGTCTCTTGACTTCAGTACTTTTACCTCCGCTTTTCCCTCGCGCAGGAGTCTGTCAACCACACCTGGGAGAAAGTACTCGCCTTTGAGCGGATTTTCCGCAAGGATTTTGTCGAGAGCCGCAGGGAAGCCCGCCTCCATTTCCTTCATCATCGAAGGTGTGAAGCCCCAGAAGTTCATGGATACCGTCGTGCCTTTCGGCAGGTTCTTCCATGTCTTTCCGTCATCTTCTGTATAAACAATCTCTCCGTCTTTCCACTGAATCTTGGTGCGCTCGGTTATTTCCGTGAGAAAGCCTTGCTCGGAAGTTTTACACACGCCTCTTGAAACAAAGCCGTTCTCTGTTAAAGTATTTTCAATATCGTATCCTACCATGCAGTAAGAGTATTTTTCTCCGTCGCATGCGCCTTCAAGAAAATCGTAAATCGTCTGAAATGCACCGGGACCATAGTAATCGTCCGCGTTGATAACCGCAATCGGGCCGTCTGCCAGATGTCTTGCGGCCATAACGGCATGTGCGGTGCCCCACGGTTTCTCACGACCTTCGGGAACGCTGTATCCATCCGGCAGGTCATTAAGCTGCTGAAATGCATAATCAACTTTCATGTATTTTGCCGCACCGTTGTCAATCAGCTTTCGGAAGTCTTCTTCGTTTTCGCGTTTAATCACAAAAATGGCCTTCTTGAATCCCGCCATAAATGCATCATAAAGAGAAAAATCCAGGATTATCTCCCCTTTATCGCTTATCGGTTCTATTTGCTTCAGCCCTCCAAAGCGGCTGCCCATACCGGCTGCCATTATAACCAAAATCGCTTCTTTTTTCATATGCTCCCTCCTGCTTTAGATCCAGCTTATATCGTCTAAGTCTATATCCAATCCGTTCATCTTGCACAGTGTGTTTACGACTGCAAAGATAATTACCGCACCCAGGTTTGCCGTCGTGTTATCCTGGTCGAAACGAGGTGAAATTTCGCAGATGTCGAATCCTCTTATTTTGCGCGTCCTGAGGATATGTTTGATTACAGGGAGTACGATTTCCGGGTCAAGTCCGAGCGATTGCGTTGCGCTTACGCCCGGTGCGAATGCGGATGAAAAAACATCGGTGCATATCGTCATATATGCGTTTTCGCAGTCTCCCATAAACATATCCACTTTTTCAAGGATCCCTGCAAACCCCGCCGTTTGAAATTCTTTTGCTAATATATATTCCACGCCGAGTGCTTTTGCTACCTTGAAGAGCTGCACCGTATTGCTGTGCTGCTGGATTCCGAGCGGCAGATAGTGATATTCTTCACCGTCCTCCTTGCAGATATCAGCAATCTGGCGAAACATCGAACCCGATGAGCTTCCGTTTTTATACGGCCTCAAATCAAAATGTGCATCAAAGTTCACAATTCCCATATTGGCCTTGCGTTCGGGCTGCGTGATACTGCCGCCGCGAAGGTTCTGGTACTCACCCAGAAAATGGCCAAAGGTGGTTTCATGCCCTCCTCCGAGCACAATCGGAAAGAGCTTTAACTTAAGAAGCTTTTCGACGGCATGCCCGAGTGCACGCTGTCCGTCTTCCATTGATATATCGTCGCAGAGAATATTGCCCGCATCAAAAAGTTTTACCTCCTGCGAAAACGAGCAAGGCAGATTTGACATCTGTCCCCTTATAAAATCAGGGGCAAGTGCCGTGCCTACCCTTCCTTTATTTCTCTTTACACCCTGCTCACTGCAAAATCCGATAAACGCAAAGCCAAGCTTTCCATCAAATGGTTTCAGTTCTTCTTCGTTTTCACTTAAATCCAAAGGGCGTACCCACTGATGCCAGCGGAATGCGTCATAGTCTGTGTCGCTGTCCTCTCTGCCTTTCCAGCATTCCATGGCGCTTATATAATACTTTTTATTATTTTCTTCCATATCGCTTTTCCTTTCCTTTCTTCTTATGATACAATAATACTATCATAAAATCAAGGAAGGAGCATACAGAACTATGTTAAAGACCATGCACGATGCGGAAAAAGATGCAATTTGTGCCGTTGCCGATTTGATGGCCGCCGCAGCAAAAACGGCTCCGAAAGGAAGTGGCAAAGATACGATTATTACTGCAATCGTATCCGGAGAGGAAAAGGACAAACTCAGAGACAAACTTGCGGAACTCGGCAAAGAGTATAACGAGGCATTCATGATGCGTGATGCAGGAAATATTGATAACAGCACATGTGTCGTTCTTATTGGATGTTACAATACATATTTTGGGTTAAACAACTGCAGTATGTGCGGATTTAAAAACTGCGGGGAAAACAAGAAGCACGGCTGCCCTTGTATTTTCAACGTAACAGACCTGGGAATCGCGGTCGGTTCGGCGGTTTCCGTTGCCGCAGATCATCGTATTGATAACCGCGTGATGTACTCTGCGGGAAGAGCTGCCGTAAAACTCGGTCTGCTCGGTGATAACGTTAATTTATGCTATGCGATTCCGCTCAGCACGACAAACAAAAGCATTTACTTCGACCGCGGGCCGGGAGCGGTGCTGCGATAAAAAAGAACTTCAGCTCTAGGGCTGAAGTTCTTTTTTTACATATATCTTTTCTAAAATCAAAATCGCAATAATAAGGATTCCTCCTCCGAGGCACCAGCCCGCAAGTACATCCGTCGGCCAATGCACACCGACATAAATACGGCTCGGTCCGATGACAACCGCAAGGATTCCGCAGATCCAGCTCAAAACTGTTTTGAGTTTTTCATTCTTGCAATGCTTTTGAATCAAATAAAGCATCAGCCCGTAAAAGACGATGGATGTTACCGAATGTCCGCTTGGGAAGGAGTACCCGCCCTGTGTCACAAGGTGCAGGGAAGCATCCGGCCTTGCCCGCAGAACAAAGTGTTTCAGTGGTTTGTAAATCGCAACGCCGCCCAGGCAAGCCAACGAAACCGGAAGCCCATAAGTCTTTCGATTCGGCAGTATCAGAAGCACGATACAAAAGGCTATAATCGTCACCGTATCGGACAGGTGGGTAATCGAACTGATAATCACATCCTGCACAGGTCCGCGCAGGCTGAAGAAAAAGTTCTGAACCGCCTTGTCGAGCGGAAGCGGAAGCGTCTCATAAACCGCCGCGACTTCATATGTAATGTATCCTGCAGCGGCAAGCAAAATCACCGCTGCGGCAATCATAATCGTTTTTGCGTTTTTCTTCTTTTCCATCCGTATTACTCCTCAAACATTTTCGTGGACAAATATCTCTCGCCCGTATCCGGAAGCAGTGCAACGACATTCCTGCCATGATTTTCGGGTCTTTTTCCCACCTTTACGGCTGCGTATACCGCTGCACCGGCACTGATCCCGACAAGGACGCCTTCTTCTCTTGCCATCTTCCGTCCCATTTCATATGCCTCTTCGTTCTCCACGGTCACGATTTCGTCAAATACATTTCTATCCAAATTTTCCGGGATGAAGTTTGCACCGATTCCCTGAAGATCATGCGGGCCCGCATGTCCCTGACTGATCAGTGGAGAGCCTGTCGGTTCAACGCCTATGATTCTTATATCCGGGTTCTGCTCTTTCAGATATCTGCCGACTCCGCTCAGCGTTCCTCCCGTTCCGATTCCTGCAACGAAAACATCAACCTTACCGTCGAGTGCATTGTAAATTTCAGGCCCCGTGGTCTCATAGTGTATTTTCGGGTTTGCCGGGTTGTAAAACTGTCCGGCAATTATGCTCCCCGGTATTTCCTTATGCAGTTCCTCCGCCTTTTCGACAGCCCCCTGCATACCTTTTGCGCCCTCTGTCAAAACTAACTCTGCACCGTATGCTTTCAGGAGATTTCTTCTTTCCACACTCATGGTTTCGGGCATCGTCAAAATCACCTTGTATCCCAGAGCATCCGCGGCCATTGCCAGACCAATTCCCGTATTTCCGCTGGTCGGCTCGATAATCGCTGCCCCCGGCATCAAGAGGCCCTTTTGCTCTGCATCGCGAATCATTGCCAAACCGACTCTGTCCTTTGCGCTCCCCGCTGGATTCATCATCTCCATTTTACCGAAGAGATGAAACGACAGGTTTTCTTTCGCAATGATTCTGTTTAATTTCAATATGGGGGTATTTCCCACCATTTCCGTAACACTGTTGTAAACCTTCATGCTTGGTCTCCTTTTCTTATTTCGTCTTACATATTGAATATTATACACTTTTTATGTAGAAAAAAACAACAGGAATGTGCTATAATATCTTGTAAGTTTACAAAACGGAGGTGTTCTTTTGAAACTATTTAATAATATATATGGAATTCTTACCGTTATAGGCGGAATGAACAAACTAAAAGAAAACCGCATTGCGATTGAAAATGCGAAAGCATCGGGCGATGTAAAAAAGGAGCAGGAAGAAATTCTTAAGGCCTGCCAGATTTGGTCTTCTCATATTGTCGATGAATTCAAGGTTGACTTTACCGTCATTCATCCGGAAAATCTTCCACAATCAGGACCTGTGGTCTTTATTTCAAACCATCAATCCTATGCGGACATACTGAGCTTTTTATATAATGTAAAGAATCATCAGGTTGCATTCATCGCAAAAGATGGCTTGTCTAAAATCCCAATTTTTGGGAAATGGGTTACCCGAATCCGCGGGATTTATATTCATCGGGGTGATGCCAGGGCCTCTCTCAAGACAATCAACGAGGGTGTTGAATATTTAAAACAGGGATTTTCCCTTGTAATCTTTCCTGAAGGAACAAGAAGTCGTTCCTCTGCCATGGCAGAATTCAAGCACGGCAGTTTTAAACTTGCAACCAAGGCTAGAGTTCCGATTGTTCCTGTTACTTTAAACGGCGGATACCACACTTACGAAGAGACGGGCAAGGTAACAAAAGGATGCCATATCGACTTCATGGTTCACAAACCGATTGAAACCAAAGACATGTCTCGTTCTGAGCTTGCAGAGCTTCCGGCTGTTGTTGAACAAATTGTCCGAGACGGGTTGGCTGTTCTAATTGATAAGGACGAAAAAAAAGGGGCTGTCGCATTAACGGAAAATA
>FR881919.1 GCA_000435615.1 Firmicutes bacterium CAG:238
CGGACAAAATAAAAGACATATAAACACGGGGTACAGCCATAATGCCCGGACAAAAAAGACCGTCGATAAAAATTATTTCGGGAATTGGAGATGAAAATGGGAAACCCGGCAATCGGTATTTTGCATAAAAATCCGGAAGCGGAACTGAATCGGGAACTGCTTAGAAGATACAGAGGAAAAGTGGAGCACAAATCGTATAATTACAACCTCTTAGAGCAGTATTTGGACGAGAATTTCGATTATCGGGAAAGAACTGTTGAGAGTCTGGAACTGCAATTTTTTAAGGAAAGTTATGAAGCAGACTGTCCTGAAGGGGTTGGATTTTCGCCAATTTCATTTCTTATCTTGGAAAATTCCAAAAGCGAGCGGCTGTATTCCGCACAGTGTGATTCGAGTGAGATTACGCTTACCATCGAAAAAGGATCGGGTTTTTTCAGCACGGACTCGTGGGTGCTGCATGAAGAATTGTTCCTCGCCCGCGGCGTAACGCAGGAGGACATCGAAAGTGAAAACAGAAAGTTTTTAGACTATCTGTTTTATTTGGACAAGCATAAGAGCGGCAGGGCACAGATCGGCCCGACTGCGGAATAAACTAAAAGTTATATTTAAAATAAAAGCCTCATATACTTTACCACTAAAGGTGAAAGGGTGAGGCTTTTTTATGTGGAAAAAGATAGTATCGAGTCTTGTGGGGGTAAGCCTGATTCTCTGCGGATTCGTCGGACTTTCACGATTAGGAGAAAAGCTGCCGAAGCAGGAGCCGATTGAAGTCGAAACCGTAAACGATGTGCCGAGCCGCGACAAAGGGCCGCAGGCAGCCTTCAGCGTCGAAGCCAAGGGCGCGGTTCTGATTGACGCGGAGAGCGGAGAGGTGCTGTTTCAGCAGGATGCACATAAGGAGCTGCCGCTTGCGTCCGTAACGAAGGTTATGACGATGCTGCTCGTGATGGAGTCCGTGGAAAACGGCAAAATCACCCTTGACGATGAAGTTACGATTTCGGAACGCGCCGCTTCCATGGGAGGTAGTCAGATGTACATGGAGGTTGGTGAAACGCATCCGGTGCGCGAGCTGATGGAAGGCGTTGCGATGGCGTCTGCCAACGACGGCTGTGTGGCGCTTGCCGAATATGTGGCAGGCAGCGAAGAAATTTTCGTGGAGCGCATGAACGCCCGCGCGAAGGAACTGGGGATGGTCGACACGCATTTTGTCAATACGAACGGACTTCCTGTAGCAGATCACTATTCCAGCGCATATGATATAGCAGTCATGTCGAAGAAACTCTATGCCTTCGAGGAAACACACAAGTGGTTCACCACTTGGCAGAGCACGATAACCGTGGGCCTTCCGGGCAAAGAGAAGGAATTCAGACTGACCAACACCAACAAGCTGATTAAAGCCTATCCGGGCTGCAACGGCATCAAAACAGGATTCACAAACGATGCAGGCTTCTGCCTCAGCGCATCGGCGACACGCGATGACACACATCTGATTGCAGTGGCACTCGGCTGCCAGACTTCCAAAATCCGAAACGCGCAGGTTGCGAAACTGTTCGACTACGGATTTGCCAACTATGAGGCCGCGGTGGTTGCCGAAAAAGGCGATATCGTGGGTGAAATGCGGATCGCACACGGAACACCGGAGACGGTGCACCTGGTGGCGGGAGAAAAGATGACAGCACTTACCGCAAAAGGAGAAAAAGATGCTGCTACGAGTGAAATCTCACTGAACGAAAATATTCCGCTGCCGCTTAAGGCAGGGGAAAAAGTCGGAGAAATGGTAGTGTATAAATCAGGAACCGAAGTCGGACGGTATCCGGTTTTAGCAGAAAAGAGTGTCGAAAAGGCAAGCTTCAAAGACCTTGCAATACGAAAAATCACAGGCTAGAAGAAAAGCCGCCGGGCGGGCTGTTACATGCGAAAGAGGAGGTAAACCAAGTGGAACAGGAATATATTCTGTCATTTTCATCTTTTTACAAAGCGGCATATGCCGAGGATATGCTTGAAGAGAGCGGAATCCGCTCGACCATGAAAAAACTGCCGCCGGAGCTTATCCGATCATGCGGAACGGGGCTCTATCTGCGAAGCAGTGACATTGAAGAAGTGCTGCGGGTGTTGGACAATAAGCAAATTGTGCCGCTTGGCGTTTTCCGCATAAAAAGAGAGGGGAAAAATCGCAAGAGCTATATAAGAGTACGGTAGCATATGAGGTCTGCCGAGGTGAAGAGTCGTTATACGGACACCTCAGGCAGGCCTTCTTTATTGCCGGCAGAAGGAGAGGAGTGTCAAAATGGAAGAAAAAATCAAAATCGCAATTGTCGGTTACGGAAATCTGGGAAAGGGTGTGGAAGCTGCGGTGAATGCAAGCCCGGATATGCGGCTGACAAATATTTTCACAAGGCGGGCACCGAAAGCGGTTGCAATTCGGACAGCAGGGGTTGAAGTGCTCTCTGCAAAACTTCTGGAGAAGGCAGAGGCGCAGTTTGAAAAACCGGATATACTCGTCGTGTGCGGCGGGTCGGCAAACGATCTGCCGTGGCAGAGCCCGAAATACGCAGGACATTATAATATCGTGGACAGCTTCGACAGTCACGCGAAAATCCATGAACATTTTCAAAAAGTGGATGCTGCCGCGCAGAAAGGCGGCAGGCTTGCAGTTATTGCAGCGGGCTGGGATCCGGGACTGTTTTCGCTCAGCCGCATGCTGGCGGAAGCGTTGCTGCCGTGTGGAGAAAGCTATACCTTTTGGGGAAGGGGAATCAGCCAGGGACATTCGGACGCGGTCCGCTCAATCGAAGGCATACTCGATGCACGTCAGTACACGATTCCCAAAGAAGATGTGCTGAAAAAAATCCGCACGGGCGAAATATGCAATGCACTTTCAGACCGGCAGTGCCACAGGAGGGAATGTTTCGTGGTTTGTGAGGACGGAGGCAATCCGAAAAAAATCCGCCGCAAAATTTTACATATGCCCGACTATTTTGAGGGTTATGAAACGGAAGTACATTTTATCAGTCAGGAAGAGCTGCAGGAAAAGCACTCGAAAATGCCGCACGGAGGGACGGTTATCCGCGTCGGAAAAACCGGGGGAGAAAACAAGGCAGTCTATGATTTTTCTTTGAAAATGGATTCCAACCCGGAATTTACGGGTGCCGTTCTCACGGCGTATGCACGGGCTGCATACCGGCTTGCGGCAGAGGGAGAATCCGGATGCCGGACGGTTTTTGACATTCCGCCGCTTCTGCTGTCACCTTATGGTCAGGAATCATTAATAAAAAAATTTTTGTGAGGGAAAAAGACTTTTCGTGTAGGCCTTTTTATGGTAGAATAAATAAGATTGGTGAGAGCAAAGAAATTTTTCCGGGAGGTAGCGGATGAAACCCATATACAAAAGAGTTTTACTGAAAATCAGTGGAGAAGCGCTTGCAGGTGAGCAGCGTTTCGGAATTAATGAAGAGATGACTCGAAAGGTTGCCAAAGAAGTCAAGGAAATTCACGATCTGGGCGTGCAGGTGGCAATCGTTGTCGGCGGCGGCAACTTCTGGAGAGGCAGAACCAGCAAGGATATGGACCGCGCGACGGCAGACTATATGGGGATGCTGGCAACCGTGATGAATTCGCTGGCGCTTCAGGACGCATTTCTGGCACTGGGCGTTGACGCGAAGGTACAGACCGCAATCGAAATGAAGGAAATCGCAGAGCCGTATGCAAGAAGAAGAGCACTCAGCCATCTCGACCACGGCGATGTGGTAATCTTCGGAGCAGGAACGGGAAATCCGTTCTTCTCAACTGACACAGCAGCAGCGCTTCGAGCTGCGGAAATCGACGCAGATGTCATTTTGCTGGCAAAGAATATTGACGGCGTTTATGACAGCGACCCGGCACTGAATCCAAAGGCTGTGAAATTTGACGAACTGACGCATATGGAAGTTGTGGAAAAAGACCTCAAGGTGATGGACTTGACGGCCGCAACCCTGTGTAAGGACAACGGGATTATGATTCATGTGTTTGCAATCGCCGAGGACGGAAATGTGCTCCGTGCCATTCAGGGCGAGAAGATAGGAACGATTATAAAGTAGGAGGAAAAGATGGAAACCATTAAGAAAAATCTTGAAGAAAGAAGCAGGAAGACGATATCGATTTTGAAAGAGGACTTAAACACAGTCAGAGCGGGAAGAGCAAACCCTGCGCTCCTTGACAAGGTCATGGTTGATTATTACGGTTCACCGACGCCGCTTAAGAACCTGTCCAACATTTCGGTTCCGGATCCGAGAACTTTGATGATTACGCCGTTTGACCCGAAGTCCATCTCGGAAATCGAAAAGGCAATCAATATTGCCAATATCGGAATCAATCCGTCCAACGACGGTAAGTGCGTGAGACTTGTGATTCCGCAGGTTACGGAAGAAAGAAGAAAAGAGCTCACCAAGACGGTTAAGAAAATGGGAGAGGACAGCAAGGTTGCGGTAAGAAACCTCAGAAGAGAAGCAAACGACGAACTGAAGAAACTTGAAAAGAACCATGAGATTACGGAAGACGAGCTGAAGAAGGCATTGGACGATGTTCAGAAGGCAACGGACAAGACGACGAAGGAAATCGACGACATCATCGCAGCGAAAGACAAAGAAATCATGGAAGTTTAATTTTGCCTTTTTGCGGAAAAATATTAAGAAGAAATGATTGTGTGGCTGTGCTTTTGCAGCCACACTCTTTGTAGGAGACAGAATGAGTGAATCAGTGAAGATTCCGCGGCATGTGGCGGTCATCATGGACGGAAACGGCAGATGGGCGGAAAAGAACAAGGTAACAAGGCTCAGCGGACATAATCAGGGTATGTATACCATGAAGGAGATTATCAAAAGGGCGGATGTGCTGGGCATCAAGTATTTAACGGTATATGCGTTTTCAACCGAAAACTGGAAGCGTTCGCAGGAAGAGGTGGGCGGAATTTTCAATCTGCTCGTTAAATTCGTGGGAAGCGAGCTTGCGGAACTTTCAGCAAACAATGTAAAGGTGCATATGCTGGGTGACTATGAGAAGGTGCCGCAGTCTGCGGTTAAGAGCATTGAAAAAGCTGTGAATGCGACGAAGGACAATACGGGGCTGCAGTTCAACATCGCGCTGAATTACGGAAGCCGTGCGGAAATCGCAAGGGCTGCCCGCCGAGCAGCGGAGGAAGCAGCCGCGGGACGGATTAACACGGAAGATATCGATGAGGAAATGATTTCAAGATATCTGTATACAGGTGATGAGAACGGCAATATCCCCGATCCGGATTTGATTATCAGGACAAGCGGAGAACAGCGTCTGTCAAACTTTCTGCTTTGGCAGGCGGCATACAGTGAATTTGCGTTTACGGATTCGCTTTGGCCGGATTTCAGTCCGGAGGAGTTTGAAAAAATAATCGGGGAATTTTGCCACAGGAGCCGCAGATTCGGCGGACGGAAAGGATAGAGGTGAAAAACATGAAGACAAGAATCATTTCGGCATGCATCATGCTGCCGCTGATTGCCCTGGTATATTTCGGCGGATACCTGCTGATGGCAGCCTGCATCGTCGTAAGTTTTATCGGTGTTCACGAGTTTTATAAAGGATATGAAGCAGTCGGCAGCAGACCGGCATACGGACTTGCCTATGCGGCGATTGTGCTGCTTTATGCAGCGGAAATCCTTGCGCCGGGAATTCCGTCTTTGATTTTGCTTTGGGTTGTGCTTGCGGTTATGGGGTCGATGATATACGGATTCAATGTTGAGGAAAGAAAACTTGAGGATATGTCAGCAACTCTTCTTGGAATTCTGTACTGTGTACTTTTTCCGTTCCACATTGTGCTGATCGACCGGAGCGAATACAGCATCCTGATATGGCTTGTGTTCCTTGCATCATTCGGAACGGACATTATGGCGTATTTCGTGGGAATGGCAGTCGGAAAGCATAAGCTTTGTCCGCATCTAAGTCCGAAGAAGAGTAAAGAAGGCGCGGTCGGCGGTGTTTTGGGAAGCATTGTTTTTTGCGGAATCTTTGCGTATCTTGTCGTTCCGGACATGATGACGGAATGCATGATTATTTCGGTGGTCGGAAGCGTGGTAGCACAGTTTGGCGACCTTGCGGCTTCGGCATTCAAGAGACAAATGGGCATCAAGGACTACGGCAGCCTCATACCGGGGCATGGCGGAATTCTGGACAGATTTGACAGCGTATTCTTTACGGCACCGATGGTGTATTACTGCATTCTGTTTGTAAATGAGGCGCAGAAGGCGATGCCGGTTTTGCTGTAAAAAAGGGTTTAGTTGGAGAAACAGATGAAAAAGATTACTGTATTGGGAAGTACCGGCTCCATCGGAACGCAGAGTCTTGAGGTAATAAAAGCGCATCCGGACAGGTTTCGGGTTGAGGCGCTGACCTGCGGAAAAAACAAAAAGAAGCTGGAGGAACAGATTGAAAAGTTCAGACCTGCCTTTGCGGTCACAGAGCGTGAAGAGGATGCCCACGATCTTATGCGAAAGTTTCCGCGGACGGAGTTTTCATGGGGGGAAAAGGGTCTGATTGAAGCAGCTGAGGGCGGATGTGACATGGTTCTCAACGCACTGATGGGAATGCGTGGACTTGCGCCGACCTATGCGGCAATTCAGGCAGGAAAAGACATTGCGCTCGCAAACAAGGAAACATTGGTTGCCGGAGGAGAACTCGTAATGGATGCAGCGGCGAAAGCGGGAGTAAAGCTTCTGCCGGTGGACAGCGAACACAGCGCAATTTTTCAATGTCTGGAAGGAAATCAAAACCGACCGGTTAAGAAAATTCTTTTGACGGCAAGCGGCGGACCGTTCAGGGGCTATACGAAGGAGCAGCTTGAAAATGTGACGCTGGTGCAGGCTCTGAAGCACCCGAAATGGAACATGGGTGCGAAAATTACAATCGATTCGGCGACGATGATGAACAAGGGCCTTGAGGTGATTGAAGCCAGGTGGCTCTTTGATGTGGAAGCGGAAAAAATACAGATTCTGGTACATCCGCAGAGCATCGTGCATTCCGCAGTGGAGTTTATGGATAATTCGGTAATCGCGCAGCTCGGCGTGCCGGACATGCGGATTCCAATCAGTCTGGCGTTAGGCTATCCGGACAGGCTGAAAAACGGGGAACGCGAACTTGACTTTTTCGGTGAAGGCTCGAATCTGACTTTTGAAAAGCCGAATCCGGAGGTGTTTGGCTGTATTTCGCTGGCATATGAAGCGATTGCACGGGGCGGAAGCTGCCCGGCGGTTATGAATGCGGCAAACGAAGTTTTGGTTGCGGCGTTTTTGGAAGAGAAAATTCGTTTTGTGGACATCGAAAAAACACTTGCATGTATTCTCGATGCACATAAAACTGCATATAATTTGGATTTAGAGGGTATTTTAGAAATCGACAAAGAGACGAGAAAATTAACAAGGGAGATTTTATGAAGACAGCAATTCTTGCGATTATACTGTTTTGCATTATGATTTTTCCGCATGAGCTGGGGCATTACATCGCAGCGAAAAAATGCGGAGTCAAGGTCAACGAATTTGCGTTCGGCATGGGACCGGTGATTTGGAAAAAGCAAAAAGGAGAAACTCTTCACAGCATTCGGCTTCTTCCGATTGGAGGATTTTGTGCGATGGAGGGTGAGGATGAAGACTCGGAAGACGAAAGAGCTTTCGGGAGAAAGAAGCCGTGGCAGAAAATTTTGATTCTCGCGGCGGGATCGCTCATGAATATCGCATGTGCAATCGTAATCATGTGCCTTGTTGTCGGAATCCGTGGGTTTACGACGACCACCATCGGTGAGGTACAGGCAGGAAGTGCGGCGGAGGCTGCGGGACTTACGGCAAATGACAAAATTATCAGCATTACGACTGACAAGGAATACCGGATTGACGACTGGTCACAGATTTCAGAGGCACTCGGCGGTCTCTCGGAAGGTGAATCCGCTTCTGTGGATTACGAAAGAGACGGCATGCTTTACGGTGCGGAGGTAAGGCCGACACTTGCAGAAGGCGTGGACGCACAGGGAAATAAGGTCAGCCACTATGTGCTGGGTGTAACATGCAAGATCAGTCACAGCCCGTTCAAAGCTGTGGTCGCGGGCGCGCAGTCAACCTGGGGGATGACAAAGATGATGTTCTCGGCACTCGGACAGCTTTTTACCGGCAAAGCAAGTCCCGATGAACTCACAGGGCCTGTCGGGATGGTGCAGATGGTAAGCCAGACAAGTCAGTACGGATTTTGGTATTACGGATTCCTCACGGCGCTGATCTGCCTCAATTTGGCAATTATAAACATGCTTCCGCTTCCGGCACTGGACGGCGGCAGAATCATTTTTGTGCTTTACAGTGCGATTACCGGCAAAGCGGTGAGCGAAAAAGTTGAGGGAACTATTCATTTCGTTGGACTGGCACTTTTGATGCTACTCATGGTATATGTAACATTCAACGATGTTGTAAGGATATTCGGTTAGGTGTAATATGAAAAAAACCAAGAAGATAAGATGCGGCGAACTCTTCATAGGGGCAGATGCGCCAATTACGATACAATCCATGACAAATGTGGATTCACGCGATGAAAAAGGGTTGCTAAGACAGATCGACAGACTCTGTGAAGCAGGATGCGACATTGTCAGAATCGCTGTGCCGGACATGGAATCGGCAGAGGTGTTTTCGCGTGTGCGGAAGAAAGTCCCATGCAGCCTGCCGCTTGTTGCGGATATTCATTTTGATTACAGACTTGCTCTGGCGGCGATTAACGCAGGGGCAGACAAAATCAGAATCAATCCGGGCAATATCGGAGAGCGTGAAAGACTGCGTGCAGTCGTGGAAGCGGCAAAAGAGCATGAAATCCCGATTCGCGTCGGTGTAAACTCCGGATCGCTTGAGAAGCCGATTCTTGCAAAATACGGCCGTGTGACGGCGGAAGGCCTTGCAGAAAGCGCAATGAACAACCTGAGGCTTATCGAGGAATTCGACTATGACAAGATGGTCGTATCAATAAAGTCTTCGGACGTAAAGCTTAATTACGATGCACACCGAATTTTGGCATCGCAGACGGACTATCCGATTCATATCGGTATCACAGAGGCCGGGACACTCGAAAGAGGCAAGGTGAAATCCGCAATCGGAATCGGAGCCCTGCTGCTTGCGGGAATCGGCGACACGATGCGCGTTTCTTTAACTGCAGATCCGGTCGAGGAAGTAATTTTTGCAAAAGAAATTTTGAGAAATGTCGGACTTCGCAAGGCAGGAATCGACCTGGTTTCCTGCCCGACCTGCGGACGAACGAAAGTCGATTTGCAGGCGCTGGCGGCAGAAGTTGAGAGGCGGCTTCTCCCACTCTCCGAAAAACTTGAGAAATCCGGAGAAAGAAGCCTCAAAGTTGCAGTGATGGGCTGCGCGGTAAACGGTCCCGGCGAAGCAAAGGAGGCAGATTTCGGAATCTGCGGCGGAGACGGCAGAGGGTTGCTTTTCTCTAAGGGCGAAATCGTAAAAGCGGTATCGGAGGATCTGCTTGTTGACGAACTGATTAAGATGATAGAGGCGAATATATGAAGGATCTGATCCGTGGAAGCATCAATTGGGATGCCCTGGGTGGACAAAAAAGTGAATACCGTTTCGAGCTCGGAAAGGCCGTGATTCACAAGGATACAGGGGTGCTGGATATGCCGGTGCGCCTGAATTTTGTCATGCCTTTTTTGGATTATGAGAGAATAAAGGCAATCATCATCCATAAGCTGGATCTCATCACGGATGTGAATTTTATTTTTGAGTACGAAAATCCGGTGCTTGAGGATGAAACCCTTGCAAAGCTTTTTCTGCCGTACATGATTGAAGAAGTAAACGGCGAATATGTTTCCATTACCAAGATGATTGACGAGAAAGAAGTCAAAATCGAAGACCGCATGGTTACCTATTATGCTCTGGGTGATTTTGCCGCGCAGCAGCTTAATGACAGACTTGCCCGCAAATTCAGCGAAATACTCAGGGAAAGGCTCGGCCTGCATTTTGAGGTTCGGTTCGAAAACAACACGCAGCGTTTTGAAGAAATGCATAAATTTTTCCGCGAAAACGAGGGAAAAGAAATCGAACAGACGGCACGGGAATACCGCGAAGAGGTCAGAGCGCGTGCTGCAGCAGTACAAAAGCAAAGCGAAAAAAGCGCAGGCGGCGGATTTCAGCCAAAGGGCGGGTTCAGTGCAAAAGGCGGCGAGGGCGGCCGGAAGCGTAAGGAGAAGGAGCTTCCTGCATCCGGAAACCGCATTATGGGCCGCGATATATCGGGAGGCAAAACCGTCGAGCTCAGAGACATCGACCCGAAGATGGGGACGGTCGTTGTTGAGGGAATCTTGTTCAAAATCTCGGAGCGCCTGATAAAAAACGGAAATCATCTCGTGTCGCTTCTGATTACGGATAACAAGACGACGGTTTGCACGAAGGCATTCGTGACCGAAGCCAAGTGGGGCGAAATCAATGATCTGCTGAAGCCGGGCGATGCGGTCAAAATCCGCGGCGAGGTACAGTGGGATACCTTTGAGAACATGAACACGATTATGTTCAAAGACCTCGAAAAAGCGGACAGAGAAATCGGCCGTGAGGATACCTGGGAAGACGGCAAGCGCGTCGAGCTTCACATCCACTCCAAGATGAGCCAGATGGACGGCTTCAACGAAGCGAAGGACATCGTGGCGCAGGCGGCGAAGTGGGGACAGCCGGCGGTTGCGGTTACCGACCACGGTGTGGTTCAGGCATTTCCGGACTGCGCGGCAGAGGCGAAGAAGCAGGCAGAAAAAGGCCGTCCGATTAAGGTGATTTACGGCGTGGAGGGCTATGTCTTCGACGATGCGGACTGCATCGACGAAAACGGAGAAATCGACTACAAAACCAAGCCGACGAATCACATCATTATTTTAGCAAAATCACAGGAAGGGCTTAAGAATATCTATAAGCTGGTTTCCTATTCCCATATTAACTATTTTTATAAAAAACCGAGACTTCCGTGGTCGGTGATTGAAGCGCACCGCGAGGGCCTGATTATAGGCTCCGCGTGCAGCTACGGAGAGGTTTTTCTTTCCATGGTCAAGCGCGTTTCGTACAACAAAAGAACGCATACCCGGCATATTACCGAGCAGGCAAGTCCCGAAGAGCAGGAACGCATCGCTTCCCGCTATGACTATCTGGAAATCCAGCCGGTCATCAACAACCGATTTATGCTTGAAGAAGAATTTTACCTGGACGGCAAGCGTGTGGAGACCGAAGACGATCTGCGCACCATCAACAAAAGAATTGTCGCGCTTGCGGACAAGCTTGGAAAGCGCGTCGTGGCAACGACAGACTCCCACTATACGGAGCCTGACGATGCGATTTACCGAAACATTGTCATGGCAGGCATGGGTTACGATGATGCGGAAAACGGCGAAGGTCTTTACATGAAGACGACCGATGAAATGATGGCGGAATTTGCTTATCTTGGCGAACGCACACGCGAAGTCGTAATCGAAAATACGAACTACATAGCAAGCCTTGTGGACGGTGAAATCCGTCCGGTTCCGGCAGGAAAATTCCCACCGAAGATTGAAGGTGCGGAGGATACTCTGCGAAACACCTGTATGGAGCGCGCACACGCGCAGTACGGCGATCCGCTCCCGAAGGAAATCAAAGAAAGACTGGATATTGAGCTGAATTCCATCATAAACAACGGCTATGCGGTGATGTATGTCAGCGCGCAGATGCTTGTAAACAAGTCTCTGTCGGACGGCTATCTGGTAGGCTCCCGAGGCTCGGTTGGCTCATCCTTTGCTGCAACGATGGCGGGAATCACGGAGGTAAATCCGCTCGACCCGCACTATTTGTGTCCGAACTGCAAAAAAATTATCTGGGGCGATATGCAGAAGTACGACTGCGGCGTCGATATGCCGCCGATGGACTGTCCGGACTGCGGAACGCCGATGAAGCGGGACGGCTACACGATTCCGTTCGCAACCTTCCTCGGCTTCAAAGGGAACAAAGAGCCCGATATCGACCTTAATTTCGCAGGCGAATACCAGCCGCAGGCGCATAAATACGTCGGCGTTATTTTCGGTGATAAAAACGTTTTCAAGGCGGGAACCGTAGGCACGGTAGCGGAAAAGACCGCTTACGGCTATGTCGCGAAATATTTTGAAGAGAGAAACATTCCGGTAAATAAATACGAGAAAGACAGACTTACGCAGCACTGTACGGGCGTAAAGCGGACGACGGGTCAGCATCCGGGCGGCATCGTAATCTGTCCGGACGACCATGAGATCTTTGAGTTTTGTCCGATTCAGCATCCGGCAAACGATGTGAACACGGATATTGTCACAACCCATTTCGATTACCACAAAATCGACGAGAACCTTTTGAAGCTCGATATTCTCGGTCACGATGTGCCGTCCATGATCCGTCAGCTTCAGGACATGACGGGTACGGACCCACTGAAAATCGACCTGACCGACCGAAAGGTACTGAGCATTTTCAACGGAATCGAGGCGCTCGACATCAAAGATCCGGACTATAAATTTACGCACGGCTCTTATGCGATACCGGAATTCGGGACTTCGTTCACGCGCCAGATGCTCGACGACACGAAGCCCGATAAATTCGCTGATCTTGTTCGAATTTCAGGGTTTTCGCACGGCACAGATGTGTGGCTGAACAACGCGCAGGACTATATCCGCTCCGGAACGGCGACGATGCGTGAAGTTATTTCAACCCGAGACGACATCATGAACTATCTGATTTTGAAGGGCGTTGAGAATGAAACCGCGTTCAAAATCATGGAAATCGTCCGTAAGGGAAAGAAAGACCTCGACGATGAGCAGGTAGCGACGATGAAAGAGCACAATGTTCCGGACTGGTACATCGATTCCTGCAATAAGATTAAATATATGTTCCCGCGCGCCCATGCGGTTGCCTACACGATGATGAGTTTCCGTATGGCATGGTACAAGGTTTACTACCCGCAGGAGTTTTATGCGACCTATTTCACAACGAAGGTTGCGAACTTTGACGCTGAAACGATTCTGAAAGGAAAGGATGCGATTTTGGCAAAGATGGAGGAAATCGACGCGAAGGGAACGAATGCGGCGCCGAAGGAGAAGGATGATTATACGATCTATGAGGTTGCCTATGAGATGTATGCCAGAGGCTATGAGTTTACTCCGGCAAGGCTCGGCAAGTCGCTTGCGACGAAGTTCAGCGTGGATAACGGCAAGGTTCTGCTTCCGTTTGTAGCGATTGAAGGCGTGGGCGAAAATGCCGCGAAGGCTTTCCAAAGCGAATATGAAATCAAGGAATTCGACACGGTTGAAGAGGCGGTGAAGAGAGCGAAACTGAACAGAACCGCTGTGGAAGGTCTCCGAAATCACGGCGTGTTCGAGGGGCTTGCCGAAACCGACCAGCTCAGCATGTTTTGATTTTTCCGATGAGACTGCAGATGCCGAAGACGAGCAGATCCGTCACCACGATGGTCGCGCCCGCAGGCGTTGACAGGATGATGGAAATCAGGATTCCGACCGCGGAGGTAACAACTGCGTAAACGGCAGCGCAGACGATAACCTGACGGAAGGTTTTGAAAATCCGCATGGCGGAAAGCGCCGGGAAGATAATCAAAGCCGAAGTCAGGAGCGCGCCGACAAGGTTCATCGCAAGCACGATGACAACCGCCGTGGTAATTGCAATCAGCAGATTGTAGGCAGAAGCGTTGACGCCCGTTGCACTTGCAAAGCTTTCGTCAAAGGTAACTGCAAAAATCCGATTATAAAAAAGCACAAAGATTAAAATAACCACAATCGACATGGACACGCAGAGGATAATATCGCTCCCGGTCAGTGTCAAAATCGATGTAGAGCCGAAAAGCGTGCTGCATACATCACCCGAAATATTGGCAGATGCGGAAAAAAGATTCAGCAAAAGATAGCCGAAGGCCATGGAGCCGACGGAAATCATTGCGAGCGCCGCATCGCCTTTTATTTTTGCGTTTTGCCCGGTCTTCAGAAGAAGGATTGCGCTGATAATCGTCACGGGCATAACGATGAGAAGGTTATTGCTTACCGACAAAACCGCCGCGACAGCCATCGCACCGAAAGCCACATGGGAAAGCCCGTCTCCGATGAACGAGTAACGCTTCAGAACGAGTGTCACACCGAGAAGGGAGGAGCACAGTGCCGCCAGAATCCCGGCGATAAACGCGTACCACACAAAGGAGTACGAGAAGTAGTCACTAATCATGTTTATTAAATTCATCTCTTACCGACCTCCTTGGTTTGATACTGATTCTTTCTGCGCGGCTGCAAAGCGGCTCGTCCACGAAGTTTGAAAGACGGAACCTGCCCTTCAGCGGAGTCAGCACATAGTCTTCCTTGCTGCCGAAAAACTGCATGCTGCTTCCCATGTGAAGGATATGGCTAGCGTATTTGACAGCGGCTTCAATGTCGTGGGAAACCATCACAATTGTTATATCTTCTTCGCGATTGAGCTTTGCGATAATTTCGTACATTTCTGCGGAAGCCGCCGGGTCAAGACCCGAAATCGGCTCGTCCAGGAAGAGCATCTGCGAAGTGGCGCAAAGCGCTCTGGCAAGCAGAACTCTTTGCTGCTGGCCGCCGGAAAGGTTGCGGTAGCAATAATTTCTCTTATCGTAAATTCCGAGTTTTTTCATATTGTCAAGCGCAGTCTGCTTCTGCACACGTGAGTAAAACGGTTTAGAGCCTAAAGACGCCAAAAATCCCGACAGGACGATTTCCTGCACAGATGCGGGAAAATCCTTCTGCACCGGCGTTTGCTGCGGCAGATAGCCGATTTGGGCGCGTGACAATCCGCCTGAGAGGATGACTTCCCCGGAAAGCGGTTTTTGCAGGCCGAGAAGCGTTTTCATCAGCGTGGATTTACCGGAGCCGTTTTCGCCGACAATGCACAGGTAGTCGCCTTTGTTAACCTGAAAATTGATGCCTTCGGACACGACGATGCCGTCATAGCCGAGCGATAAATTATTTACAATCAGTTGAGACATTCGGAAATGACCTCCTTGTTTTCTTTCATTGCGTTCAGATAGGTAAAGCCTCCGTCAATATCCTCGGAGGTTACGGACTGCAGAGAGTCGAGCTCGCAAATTCTTACATCCTGCTTTTCGGAAGCGCGGATGATGGTCTGTGCGAGATTTTTTTTGCTGTTTTTGAGAATCACGATGTGCGAAAGCTTGTCCGTTATCAAATCATCGGCAAGGTCGACAATCGTTTCAAAGCTTGCCTCGGTTTCCGCCGAACAGCCCGGAAAGGCCGCGTGGCAGTGGATTCCGTAATCCTGTGAAAGGTACAGGAAAGGGAAGCGGTCGGCGAACAAAAGTACATCCCCCGAAGCCTTGCTCACAGCCTCTTCAAACTCCGAGTCAAGTGCCGTAAGCTGCGCCCGGTAGCTCGACAGGTTCTTCCGATATAAATCCTCGTTTGTGGGGTCAAGCTGCGAAACCGCGTCTGCAATCTTTTCGCAGAACACAGGTGCCATCTTCAGCGAAAGCCAGATATGTTCGTCCGCTTCTTCGTCGTGCTCGTGTCCGTGCAGATTCGCGTCCTCATCTTCATGTTCGTGCTCATGCCCGTGGTTGTGGTCGTGCTCTTCTTGCTCATATGCCGGGAAAAGCCCGGGATTCTCCTCAAAATACTCCATCAGCGAAAGCACGCTGATGCTGTCCTTCTTCGAGGAAGCAGTCGCCTTGTCAATCCAAAACTCCGAAATTCCGCCCGTATAAATCAAAAGGTCGCAGTCTGCAATCTGAACCATATCCGAAACGGAAGGCTGATAGCTGTGCATATCGACCCCACCGGTGTTAAGCAGACGCAGATCGATTCCTGCCGGATTATCGCCCAAAACATTCCGCGTCCAGTCGTATTCAGAAAATCCGGCGCAGAGAATCACCTCGGAAGCATTCTTATTATATTGTTCATTTATATCGCTTTGCGCGCAGCCGGATGCCAGAATCAGCGTGACAGTCAGAAGAAGCGCAAGCGCGAGTCTATATTTTTTTCTCTTCATAACTTATATATTGTAACATTTCACAGGGAAAAATACAAGCCGCGCCGCTCACACGGAGACCGGCCCTGCGATTACGTGCCTGCAGACCTTCAGATAACGGTTTTCATCCGGACATGAAGTCCACTTGATGAGACTGACCTGGTTATAGATGATTTCAAGACAGGTGATGCTATTCGGATGCACGCAGGAGCCGCTGTTAAAGTATTTGCCTCTGCTCATCGGCGAGGCGGCGGCGCCCGAAGGAATGGTTGGGCGGTGGGTATGACCGGCAATCAGATTTGACTCGCGTGCCGCTGCCCAACCCGCCATACGCTCTTCGACGGCTTTTCTTTTTTTGTAATTGCGCGCCGAGCTGGTCGGATCTTTAATTCCCGCAAGCTCGAGCGGCTTCCAAAGATAGCGCACCATCCACCGCGCCGCCTTCCAAAACTGATTATTCAGAGGATCCACTTGATGCCCATGAATCAGATTGAATTTTATATTTCCGCTGCCGTCGCAAATCCGCACTGCCGGAAAACAGGGCGGCAGGGAAGAGGAGAGCGGCATTTTGCGGCTCTTCACCATGTCGTGGTTTCCCCAGACCATATACATTTTCCCGTCCAGCATAAAAGGGAGAAACTGCTGAAAAATATCGGCATGGATTTCTTCAATGTCCGAGAACTTTCGGTTTTCCCATAACTCATCGCCGTCGCCGAGTTCTATGTAGGTGAAGTCGTTTTCACGGTAATAGCCGAGCGCGGCCTGAAAAAGCGTCTTGTTATTCAGAAAGCTGTCGTTCCATGTGCCGTTTCCGCGGTGGCAGTCGCTGAAAACGACGATGCGCGGATGCTCCTCTTGGTTGATTTCCTTGGCGGAAGCGAGTGCTTTGTCAATCTGCTTTGCGTAGAATTTTTTGCCTGCAGACATAAAAAACCTCCCGATATACTTTATTTCAGTATATGCGGGAGGGTGTGATAGGTGAGTGTATCGGTATAAATCATCTGCGTCTACAGTGCTTCCACCTCTTCGGCAGACAATCCTGTATTTTCAGCGATAACTTCAA
>FR881920.1 GCA_000435615.1 Firmicutes bacterium CAG:238
GCGACTCTATCCAATTGAGCTAATGGCGCATATCGAAATGCAGGGAAATGTATTGTTCACATATGCCTTGCATTTCGTACCTTGTTATTATACAAAAAATTTTACGCTTTGTAAAGGGCAAAAATAGAAAAGTTTTATGCTTTGCCCTCCGGATTGCCTTCTCCGCAGTCTTTTTGAAGCTCTGCGTAACGCTTAATTTTCATTGTGCTTGTCTTCTCGAAAGCATCCTCTTTGATTTCAAGCTTTTTGATGCACTTATAGTTCGTCAGTTTGCGGTTCACGAGCTTGATCTGGCTCCAAATAATCTTGTAAATTTCCTCCTCGGTGAAAGGCTTGCCCGGGTCTTTGCGGGAAGCACCGTGAATTTCCTCGATTGCAGCCATATCCGGAATCACACGAGCCGTTATGATAAGTTCCTTTTCACCGGAAACCTCTTTGCCGTATACCATGCACTCTGCAATTTCGGGAACATCCGAAAGCAATGTCTCAATTTCCTCAGGATAGATGTTTTTGCCGTTCTGCGTGACGATTACATTTTTACTGCGGCCGGTGATGTATAGGAAACCGTCCTCGTCGAGGAAACCGATATCTCCCGAATTGAACCAGCCGTCCTTCATAACTTCCGCAGTCGTTTCCGGGTCTTCATAATATCCCAGCATTACGGTTTGGCCCTTGATCAAAACTTCGCCCTCTCCGCGTTCGTTCGGATTCGATATGCGAATTTCATCTCCAAATACCGCCTTGCCGGCAGACCCCACTCTGGTATCGAAGTCCGGCGTAAGTGCCGCAATCGGGGCGGTTTCCGTCAAGCCATAGCCCTGAAGGAATGTAACGCCGATGTCTTCAAACCACTTGCCTATCTTAGGATCAAGCGGTGCAGCAGCAGAAACAATAATGCGAAGATTGCCGCCAAGCCCTGCGTATATGTCCTTAAATACTTTCCGTTTCACATCGATGCCCACGTTACGGAGACCGTTTGTAAGCCTCATCATTGATTTTACAACAGAGCCTTTCTTGCTCTTTTCAATGTTTTTCATGATTTTCTTGTAGAGTGCTTCTATCAGAAGGGGCACTGCAAGAATTGCCGTTGGCTGTGTATCCTGCATGTCGGATGCCAGATGTTTCAATCCCTGACAGACCGCAATGGACGCACCGCTTGCCATCGGATAGATGAAACCGATGGTCGATTCATATGTGTGATGCAGTGGCAGAACCGAGAAAAGTCTGTCCTCCGGGGTCAAATATACATAAGGCGTGATTCCGTTTATGTTTGCCGCCAAATTGCGGTTGCATATCATTACACCCTTTGCCGCGGAAGTCGTTCCGCTGGTAAAAATCAGCAACGCAAAGGTATCCGGATCGATTTGTTTTTCCATGAGGCTGTTATCCCCAAGGTCAGTAAACACTTTCCCTTCTTCCGTGAGGAAATCGAATCCCACAGTTGTGAAATGTGCCTTTCCCTGCTTTTCCTTGCCTTCTTTTTCCTTAGTCGGAGCTTCCTGGCTGTACATCTCAATTGTATAGTTTACATTCCCGCAATGCGAAGCCGCCTTTTTAACAAAATCTTTTTTCTTCGGTGTGTGAACAATGGCAACAGCCCCGGAACGTTTTATGAGGTTCTCAAGTTCGTTTTCCGGAAGTTCCTTGTCAACAGGTACCGCAATGCCGGCCCCCAGAAGCAATGCCATGTATGCCACATACCATTCATAAGTGGTCTCACCGATTATAATGACTTTATCGGTTTGTTTGATTTTCAAAACCCGCGTAAGCGCAGTGCCGAAGTTCACGGCATCGTCTCTGAACTCGCCGTATGTGATGGTTTCAAAACCTTTTTTCTTGTTAAAAGTTTCGAGCACAAAAGGCCGCTCTGCGTATTTTGTCGTTGAATTTTCAAAAATTTCTTTTACGGTACTAAAATGTGTCCCCGGATAGCAGGCGCTTCTCGGGATGTCACTTTCAAGGCTGTTTCTGATAAGTTCTTTATGTCTTTTTGCGTATTCGTGCTGAAGTTCTTCCAGCTCACCAATCTCGCCCATGCGGTATTTCGGAAGCCTGAAATTCGGTATTTTTTTCAAAAGTCTTGCCATATTGTCCCCCTATCTGATAGGCTGCCGGACATTCCTGTCCGCAATATTATCTAAGCATTATATCATTTTTGGGTACGAAAAATCAACCTTTTTAAAGTTTTTCCGTCAAACGGAATGAGTGGATAGAGGTAAGAGCTTCCCGTGAGGGTTTTGGTCGATGCCATAAGCACGACGACGACAAAAGCCGTCACCACAAGTCCGGCTGCTCCGAAGAAAAATGCTCCGACCATCATAAAGACCCGGCAGAATTTCATTGCGTACGAGAATTCTATGCTCGGCTGTGTAAACGCTGCAAGCGCCACGACCGCCATGCATAATATCGTCTGCGGAATGAACCAGCCCGATTCGATACTGAATTCGCCTAGAATCAATGCTCCTATGACAGAAAGCGATGCTCCGAGTGAACTCGGTGTATTCAGCGACGCAAGTTTCAGACCGTCCACTGCAATTTCAAGCAGGATGAACTGCCAGAAGATCGGAATCGCAAAATCTTCCGCCGGCACAAAAAAACTCAAAACACGCGGTGTAAACTCTTCGTACTCCGCCATAAGATAATACACAGGCGTCAGAAAAAGAATTACAAAAAAATTCAGCAGTTTAATGAATCTGAAATAGTTACCTGTGAGCAAAGGAAAATAATAGTCATCCACATCCTGAAAAAATTCAAAAATTCCGGTCGGTATGAGCATCACCGTCGGGGTATTGTCAACGATGATGGCAACCTTTCCTTCATTAATATGTGCTGCAATTACATCCGGGCGCTGGGAATATCTGACCCTCGGGAACGGATTTATGCCTGACCCTGCGTCAAATTCCCGCAGCAATTTTTCGAGCATGCTCTGATCGGATACGGTGAGTGCGCTCTTTGTGGCGTTGGAAGTGCTGCTCTCATCAGTGTCTTTTTTGCTGTCCTCACCAAAAGGACTTGCCTTCCTGCTCATCTTTGAAAGCGCATTTTCCATGCGATGGACGAATTCCATATCCGCACGATCTTTCATATAGACAAGTGCCACATCGCTCTTGCTCACGCTTCCCACATTATATGCCTTGAAAATCAAGGCCTTATCCCTGATTCGCCTGCGGATGAGCCCGATATTGGTCATCAGTGTTTCGTTAAAGCCGTCCTTGGCACCTCGCAAAGTCTTTTCTTTTTCGGGTTCTTCCACAGCGCGTGCCGGATAATGTCTGGCATCCATAATAATGATTTTGTCAAGCCCTTCTACCACGAGCGGAATCAGGCCGGTGTACATTTTGGTAATCGCATCAGCCGGCTCCGTTATCTCCGCTTCCATGAACGGCAGGTTCCGTTCCAAAAACTCCTGACTGCTTTTGATTCCCTCCATGGATTCCGCAGGGACGGCGAGCAGGAATTTGAACAGCAGCAGAGCCTTATCGGAGTCGTGCAGCCCATCCACAAAAAACACCGAAGCCCGCCGTCCCCCGATTATAAGCTTCCGTTCGAGCAAATCAAAGCTTTCGCCGAGCGGAAGCTCCCTTCTGAAAATATCAAGATATATCTCAAATTCGTTTTTTTCTTTTGTTTCCATTTTCTCTCCTTTCGGGACAGCCCGCAGAGCTGTCTTCCGCTTTCTGCCGCCGCAGCAAATTTATCCTTGTTTATTCTTCCAAAATCTTGCCATTTCATACTTTTACATATATAATAAAGTGTTGGAATATTGAACAAGAAGGCGGTGCGGACACAAGGCGGGCAGTGCAGGCTGCGTGCCGCCCGCCCCGCCATAATACGGAGGATAAATATGAATTATGAAAAACTTGCGGAGATTTTGTTTCCGCACATCACCAAAACCCCGGACGATTACGAAAAGCTCTATCCCAAGCGCGAGCTGCCTGAGGGCGCGAAAGTAACCAGACTCGGACCAAGCCCGACAGGCTTCATTCATCTTGGAAACCTTTACGGCGCTTTTGTTGACGAGAGACTGGCACATCAGTCCGGCGGCAGGTTTTTTCTCAGAATCGAGGATACCGATGACAAGCGTTATGTAGAAGGCGCAGTTGAAGTGATTATCAACTCCCTCAGATTCTTTGGCATCAATTTTGATGAGGGCGCAACGATGGAAGGCGACATCGGCGACTACGGCGACTACACACAGAGCCACCGCGGCGAGATTTACCGGTGCTTTGCGAAGAAGCTCGTTGCCGAGGGCCATGCATATCCATGCTTCCTGACCGAAGAAGAAATCGCGGAAATCCACGCAAAACAGGAAGCCGAGAAGGCAAATCCGGGAATTTACGGCAAGTGGGCGCTCAGCAGAAACCTCACGATGGAAGAAATCGAAGCGAACCTTGCAGCAGGAAAATCCTATGTAATCCGTCTGAAATCCGACGGCGACATGAGCCTGCCGGAAGATCAGATCCGCCGTTTCCGGGTTGAAGACGCAATCCGCGGAACCCTTGACATGCCGGTGAACGATCAGGATACGGTTCTGCTCAAGGCAACCGGAATCCCGACCTATCATTTTGCGCATGTTGTGGATGACCATCTGATGCGGACAACCCATGTTGTGAGAGGCGCAGAATGGATTCCGTCGCTTCCGATTCATGTGGAGCTCTTCGACAAGCTCGGCTGGGAGCCGCCTGTATACTGCCACACCGCGCAGCTTATGAAACTCGACGAGGAGGGCAATAAGAGAAAACTTTCCAAGAGAAAAGACCCTGAGCTTTCGCTCGACTACTATAGAAATGAAGGCTACCATCCGGCAGCCGTACGCGAATATCTGCTGACGATTCTCAACTCGAATTTTGAAGAGTGGCGCATCGCAAATCCGGATGCGGACATCGACGAGTTTGAATTTACCACAGAGAAGATGAGCAACTCCGGCGCGCTTTTCGACCTCAACAAGCTCAATGACATCAGCAAAGATGTCCTGCTCAAAATCCCTGCAGCAGATCTTTTCGACTTCCTCAAGGCTTGGTCGGACGAATTCAAGCCTGAGCTGGCTTCGATTTTTGAGGACAGAGCATACCTCGAAAAAATCCTTGACATCGGCCGCCACGAAGAAAGAAATCCGCGTAAGGACCACATTTACGCACAGCAGATCATTAAGAATATCAGCTATTTCTTTGATGACATGTTCGAAATTGAGGACGAATTCCCGCAGGAAGCCGCAGGAGACGTGCCTGTAATCCTTTCAAAATATCTGGAAACCTACAACCACGCGGACGATCAGGAAACTTGGTTCGGCAAAATCCGCGAAATTACCGCAGAGCTCGGCTATGCAGTAAAGCCAAAGGATTTCAAGAAGAATCCGGATCAGTACAAGGGCCACGTCGGCCATGTCAGCACGGTGATCCGTGTGGCGCTCATGGGCCGCCAGCAGTCTCCGGATGTATGGGAAATCCAGCAGATTCTCGGTGAAGAGCGCACCCGTGCCCGCCTCGCCAAATTCATATAAGCGATTCATACGAAAAGCAATCAAAAAGGGGCTGTCGCATTAACGGGAATGAACCGCTCCCCGT
>FR881921.1 GCA_000435615.1 Firmicutes bacterium CAG:238
TTCCCGTTAATGCGACAGCCCCTTTTTTATGCATTTTAAATCGGTCCTCAGACACCGATTAGAAGAAATTCACGCTGTAGCTGATTTCTTTGCCGACACCCGAAACTTTAACTATAAATTTGTCGCCGCTCTTGCAGTGACCGATATTCTTCGGATTAAATATAATACAGCCTTTTTGACCATAGCCGTCGTTGTTTACATAAAAAGCACCGTCGGCTTGTTTTTTTGAGAAATTCCATACCTTGTTATCTGAAAGTCTTGTAAGAGTTACTTTAATTTTTTCCGAGTTTAACACTTTACCGAGAGAAAGGCTCCACGGAGTACCTTCCGGGAAATAGGAGACAGGCATTTGCTGTGCAGGCCATGCGACCTGATAATTTGTCTTAACTTTTCTGCCGAAATCGAAAACATACATCGTATTGTAGGTGCCACGGGAACCGGATACCGCACCGAAACCGGTTCTTTTCATTTCCGGACTCAAAATCCAGCGGCGATGTCCCAATGCCTTAATATTGGAAACACTGTCATCCTTCATCCAGACATTTAAGATTGAATGTTCAAGACTGGTATTCTGCCAGGAATCCCACGCTAGATTGGATTCGGCACAGGCTTTCATACCGGATTTTGCTGTTTTTGATGAAATATTCGAAGGGAATTCTGGATAATGTGAAATGGAATCATTAGAATAGTTTACCAATGAAGCGGCTTGAGCCATACGAGTGTAGTCATTTGAAAGTTTAAGATCCGCAGGGAGCCCTGCAATATAACGGATATTTTCAAGCATGTGAAGAGCCTGAGCCATACGATTGTAATCGTTTGAAAGTTTAAGATCCGCAGGGAGTCCTGCAATATAACGGATATTTTCAAGCATGTGAAGAGCTGAATTCAAATCGGATTTTGAAAGAGAACCGGGCTCATACGATGAACTAAGGCGTGGAGCATCGGAATAAGAAAATTCATAAGATTCACTGAACGCATCATGCGCAACAGGATGAGACTGCAGAAACGCATTAATATCTTCCGGCGTTCGATAACTAACATTAAGATCACGTTCACCACCGTATGAGTATGCCGTAACGGCAATCAGCATTAATGTAAAGGCAAGCGCAGAGGTAATCTTCTTTGTACTAAAAAACAATGTCTTCATATTTCCACCTATTACTTTCTTAATTTAACACACTAAAGTTTATGAACGCCCTCCTTAGCAGGGGTGCGAAAGTCGATATCGAAAATAAGAATTCTTGTACTTAAAAAATACAACATTGACAAAACATTGTCAATAGAATTTATTGGTAATATCTTTGGCAAAAATATAACAATTTATACATTGCATGCTTACTTTATGCAAAGCAACAATGAAATCTTGTTTTCTTTAGCGAGAAACAAAAAGACGACTGTGCCGGCTTCACCAAGGGCGAGCGTGCCGGCTTCAGCAAGGGTGAGCGCGCCGGATTCAGCAAGGGCGAGCGTGCCGGCGCCGAGCGCGGAGCGGTGCAGAGGCAATGTGAGATTGCCAAGAAGTTTAAAGAATCCGGCATTCCGATTGACGTGATTGCAAAGAACACCGGACTCAGCGAAGAAGAAATCGCAGCGCTTTAAGTGAAACCGGGCTGCACGGACTGCCCGTGCAGCCCAAAATTACATTAAAACGCCGTTTTGAAGAAAAAAATGTAAGACGCTCTTTGGAGACTT
>FR881922.1 GCA_000435615.1 Firmicutes bacterium CAG:238
TATACTATATATGAAAACAAATGTAAAAAATTGTTTCGCACAGAAAGGGTAGAAAGATGCGAGAAGAAATTATTTTGTATCATGGAAGCAAGAATATCGTTGAATCTCCTGAAATCAGAGTTACAAAATACAATAAAGATTTCTATTTTGGCTTTTACTGTACTACTTTAGATGCACAAGCAAAAAGATGGGCGACAAGATTCGATGGAAAAGGGATTCTAAACGAATACAGATATATTCCGAATGAAGAATTGTCTGTTAAAGTTTTTCCTGAAATGAGTGAAGAATGGCTAGACTTTATTGTTGCGTGCAGAAGTGGAAAATCTCACAACTATGACATCGTAGAAGGCCCAATGGCGAATGATACAATTTTCAACTATGTGCAGAATTTTGTTGACGGCAAAATCAGCAGAGAAGCTTTTTGGGATTTGGCAAGGTTTAAAAAGCCTACGCATCAGATAAGCTTTCATACGGCGAAATCTTTGACTACTTTAAAGTTCTTGAAAGGAAGTGAGGTCTGGGATGAAGAATAATAGTGATTTGTTTTACACTTGCAGCCTTATAGAATATATCGGAAGAAAGCAGAAGCAAAAGAGAGAAACTGTCGTAAAACTTTTAGGACGGGAAACGATTAGACGGATATACAGATATGCAGATGTTTTTCACTGCGAACCCATTGCGAAAACGGCGGATGATTTCATTCATATCTGCAATATACCTGTTGGAGCCTATGACAACCTTGAAAAAGCAAAATATGAAATTCCGGACTATTGGACAATTGGAGAAGTATACGAGAGGTTGATAGAGGATGTTTCGGAAGACAGTACCGAGGCGATTGTTGATACGATTATGGCAGTGTATAGTTCATGGATTAGCGATGCCATATCCAATTATAATACAGATTTTTACTATCAATCACGGGAGTATATCTGTCAGTGCTATACAGAAGGGGAAGTTTGTGCATAAAACGCCTTTTAGCTGCACCCAAAAATCCTCCCAAAGCCTCTAAAAATTTTACCCCTACTACAATAGATTTATGGTTAATATCCCTTACAGCCAGTAAGGAATTATCCATCTTGTTGCTTAAGCTGTTAGAATGTTAAGAGCAATCGGTATAGCGAATTTACCCCTTGGGCTTTGCGCCCGTTGTAAAGCTTGCTAACCGGCTCTACATTATATTACGGTTCGCATATGCGAATTATGCAGCAAATAAAAATGTATGCCAAACGCAAACGCGACATACATAATATGTTTTTTTCAAAATCAGTCGTTCTGACTTGACAATGCCTCCGCATACCCAAGAAGCCGCTGCTGCCTCTTTGTATCCAGTCTGCGAAAGGATTCTATCAAAACACTTTCATCCCGGCTGATAATAAGAAAGTCTCCCTGCGGTGAAATCATATTTTGATTAGCGCCGTCAGTCAGCAATTCGTAGGGTGTCACCTGCAGCACTTCACATATTTTTATAATTTTATCTGCAGATGGATTTGTCTTTTTTCTTTTCCAATCACTAATTGTGCTCGGCGATATTTCCGCTCTTGCTGAAAACTCTTTTTGGCTCATGCCGCGCTGCTCAAGCAGTGAAAAAATTTTCTGACTGATAATCATAGGCTCACCTCTCAGGAATGCTTTTCTTCATCATACCATAAGGCCCGCCTGAGTTCAACGACGAAATCACCAGTAGCACGTCTCTATATGTTTTGCTTCTCTTTTCTTTACAACGATATCGGTAATTTTCGTATCATCTTCATTCGTTTTAATAACTACCCAATCATCGAAATATCTGAAAAGTCTTCCGTAGCGTTTGAAGAAAAAACCTGAAGCATATAGTGAACTTAACCAATTCTCTTCGTGAATATTTTCCAGTATGGCTTTTAGAGAAAAGCCGTCTTCTTCGACGAACGCTGCGAAATCAGGATTCTCCTGTGCATATTCGGTTAACACATATGTATCTCCTTATATGCGATTTTACGATTCGTATATACATATTACATGATTAAAAAAAGTATGTCAAGCCTAAACTTAACATACATTCTAAATCATCTGTGCCTATAGTGCTTCCACCTCTTCGGCAGATAATCCTGTATTTTCAGCGATAACTTCAA
>FR881923.1 GCA_000435615.1 Firmicutes bacterium CAG:238
GGTCAGATCATGATCAACAGTGACAGCCATGCGGCGGATACCATCACCTGCGCCTTTGCAGATGCGCTCAAGCTCGCGCAGGACTGCGGCTTCCACCAGGTCAAAATCATCACAGAGAGCTGCAGGCGGTGGGATTGCAGTATGTACCATGAACAGGAATGGACTCCTGAGGGCAAGCTGAAACGCATACAACCATATGACGGAGAACATGCGAAAGTAGGTAAGACGGAGTAACTCCTCCGTAAACAAAGAGCTGCGTATGATGGTACGCGATGAGTCGGGCGCGATATGCGTCAAGCCGGGTGGCACCGCAGGTTGTATTTTCATCCTGTCCCAGCAGATTATGGGACAGGATTTTTTGTGTTTTCATCCCCTGCCCCATGCGCATTGAAACAATACAAAGAATACGGAGGAAAAAACAATGCCAGCAAAGAACGAACAAAAGATTCCTTATAAGATTTATCTCACTGAAGAAGAAATGCCAAAGGCATGGTACAACATGCGCAGTGACATGAAGGTGAAACCGGCACCGCTGCTCAATCCCGGCACAGGTGCGCCGATGACCGCTGAGGAACTCTCCGGAGTATTTTGTGAAGAACTGGTGCAGCAGGATCTGGACGAGGATACCGCTTATATTGAAATCCCGCAGGAAATTCAGGACTTCTACAAGATGTACCGCCCAGCCCCGCTGGTCCGCGCCTACTGTCTGGAAGAGAAGCTGGGTACCCCTGCCAAAATCTACTACAAATTTGAAGGAAATAACACCAGCGGAAGCCATAAGCTGAACTCCGCGATCGCACAGGCATATTACGCAAAAAAGCAGGGTCTCAAGGGCGTGACCACAGAGACCGGTGCCGGACAATGGGGTACGGCATTATCCATGGCATGCAGCTATTTTGATCTGGATTGCAATGTATTTATGGTAAAAGTATCTTATGAGCAAAAGCCGTTCCGCCGCGAGGTCATGCGCACCTATGGTGCAAAGGTCACGCCATCTCCGTCCATGACGACAGAGGTCGGCAAAAAGATTCTGGCTGAATTCCCGGATACGACCGGAAGCCTCGGCTGCGCGATCTCGGAGGCTGTAGAAGTCGCAGTGACCCATGAGGGCTACCCTGTCCCAGCTCTACCACGACGGATATATGGAAGCCAGAGCAGTCGAACAGACCGAAGTCTTTGAGGCAGCCGAACTCTTTGCCAGAATCGAAGGGATTCTGCCTGCACCGGAGAGCAGCCATGCGATCAAAGCCGCGATTGACGAGGCAATGAAGTGCAAGGAAAAATGAAAACAAAAGGAACATCATCGCAGCCCTTATCGACGAGTATGATATCCAGACCGCTGATGATATTCAGGCAGCCCTTAGGGATCTTCTCGGAGGCACCATTAAATCAATGATGGAGGCTGAAATGGATGAACATCTTGGCTATGGAAACTATGAGCGCAGTGAAGACCGTGAACCGAGAGATAATTACCGCAACGGTACCAAGGGGAAAAACATTCGCTGTTCATATGGTGAATTTCAAGTTGATGTTCCACAAGACAGAAACAGCACCTTTG
>FR881924.1:0-3599 GCA_000435615.1 Firmicutes bacterium CAG:238
CCACCCGTTTGACGGGTGGAAGCGATTTGCTTATTGCTGCTTCATATCTTGCTTCAGTGCCTTGTCTATCTGCTTTTTCAGTGCCTCGCTTTGAGATTTTTCCGTAATCGCACCGACAATCGGATCACCTACGATATTACCGTTTCTGTCCACCACATAAGTGGTCGGAAATGCATAGACGGTTTCAATGAGTTTTCCCGCTTCACTGTCTGTATTGAAATAGACGTTTCGGTAGCTTGCTCCTTTCTTGTCGAGAACCGCTTTCGCCTCGTCGATTGCTGTCTTGTCTCCGTCCAGTGTAAAGGAATTGATACCGATGACTTCGCCGCCCTGCTTCGAAAGATCCTGATTCAGCGCGTCAAGATCGGAAAGTTCACCCACACAAGGATTGCAGGTCGTAAACCAGAAGTTTACAACGGTAACCGCATTCTTCGAAAACAGTTCGCTGCTTTTTACCTTATTCCCGTTTAGGTCGCTGCCCTCAAAGGAAGGAAATTGTTTCATGGCCTCTGCATCCGTGCTCATGTCCATGCCACCGTCTAAAGCCTTCTGTGCCGTCTCCGGATATTTTTCTTCGATTGCGGTAAGCTTCTTTTCGATTTCACTGATCCGCGTTGCCTTCTCACGCAGCAAAGTAAGCTCATCCTCTGTAAATTCGTCGCTTATAGACTCTATGGTATCAAGAAGAAACTCGCCGTAATTCTTTCCGTCTTCCACCATCGCCATGCCCTTGTCCGCCTCCATATAGACCTTTTGCCAAAGTTCGGTGTTTTCTGCGAGGATCTCCTGTTCCTCGCCCATCAGTGTCTTATACATTTCGATTGCTTCTTTTTCGTTTGCAGGCTCCGCACTCATGTTGTCCGGATCGCCTCCGTTTTTGGCACATGCCGCCAAAGAAAGTACGAGCAGTGTGATAAGCAGCATTGATAATAATTTTTTTTCTTTCATTTTAGTTCTCCTTTGTTTCATATTTTTTTTCGGAAGTCTTCTCAGATTTTCCGAAACCGTATCGAAAAGCAATCGCCTCGCAAGGGCAGGCTTTGACGCACATGCCGCAGCGAATGCATTCCGCGTGATCCGGCGTTTGGGTTACGTCCACATCCATCTTACACGCTTTCGCGCATTTGCCGCATGAGACACACTTTGTCTTATCGACTTCCATGCCGAGCAGCGACACTTTGTTCATCAGCGCGTAAATCGCACCGAGTGGGCAGAGCCACTTGCAAAACGGGCGATAAAGCAGTATGCTGAGTACGATGACAGTCGTCAATATGCCAAGCTTCCATGTAAAAAGCTTTCCGAGCGCAGCTCGTATTCCCATGTCGACTATGGACAGCGGAATCGCGCCCTCGAGCACTCCCTGTGGGCAGAGGTACTTACAGAAAAGCGGATCGCCCATTCCGACATCGTTTACCCAAATTGCCGGAAGCAGCACCACCATGACAGCAAGCACCGCATATTTGACATAAGTCAGTGCTTTCAGCCTTTCTGTTGAAAATTTTCTCGTCGGTATCTTGTGCAAAAGTTCCTGAAGCCAGCCGAACGGGCATAAAAATCCGCATACAAACCGTCCAAGCATCACCCCTGTCAAAATCAGAAATCCGGCTATATAATAGGAAAAACTGAATTTTGACGAGCCTGCGACTGCCTGAAAAGCTCCTATCGGACATGCGGCTGACGCGGCGGGACAAGAATAGCAGTTCAGTCCCGGCACACAAACGGCTTTTCCCATTCCCCTGTAAATACCGCCGCTCCCAAAATTCGCAAGGTGCAGATTGGAAAGCAAAGTCGCCGATGCCTGAAAAACTCCTCTGAAATGTGCCAAAATCCGAGAGGTTGACTTTGATTTACGCTTTCTCTTCTTATCCAATTCCCACACACTCCAAACACAGTCTGACTGCCTTGGACAGCACGATATCAATTTCTCCGCGCCAAATCCCAAGGCACAGCATTGCAACGCCGCAGCCGAGTAATATTACCTGCATTGCAATCTTTTTTCTAATTTTGCTTTTTGATTGATTCATTTTCTCACCTCTTTATCCCACATTTTAGCATGACGGATATAAAATTACTGTTAAGAACGAAAATTTAACCAAAAATTTATGTCGACATGGTATACTGTAACTATCTAAACGAATGATTCGAAGCAAATGAAACGTAACGAATGATTCGAAACACAAGGAGGACTTTTATGCATATTCTGATCGTTGAAGACGAGCGCACGCTTTGCGAAACGATTGTGCGCAGCCTTAGGAGACTCGCATACAGCGTGGATTTTTGTTATGACGGAAATGAGGCTTTGAATCTCTTAGCTGTGGAAAAATACGATCTTGTACTGCTTGATTTGAATTTACCAGGTGCGGACGGGATGACCGTTCTCCGACAGCTCAGGCAGACGGATAAGGATACCCGGGTACTGATTCTCTCGGCGCGAAGCGAGGTTTCGGACAAGGTCGCCGGGCTCGATGCCGGAGCAAGCGATTATCTCTCCAAACCTTTCCATCTGGAGGAACTCGAGGCACGCATACGCAGTCTTACGCTGCGTAAGTTTACGCAAAATGATGTCGTGCTTTCCTGTGGGGATCTTTCCTTTGACACGAAATCCCGCACGGCCTCTGTTCGGGGACAGGAACTTACCCTCACAAGAAAGGAAATCGGTATTTTGGAATATCTGCTGCTGCACCAGGGACGCCCTGTCAGTCAGGAAGAGTTGATTGAGCATGTCTGGGACAACAGCGTGGATTCTTTCAGCAATTCGATACGCGTACATATTTCCGCTCTCCGAAAAAAGCTGCGTGCGTCGCTGGGATGCGATCCTATATATAACCGCATCGGAGAAGGCTATGTTATGGAGGAAAAAGAATCATGAAAAAACTCTCGCTCAAGTGGCGTATAGCCTTGACAACCTCACTTTTGATAGGAGTAATCTGTGTGTCCATCAATCTTCTTCTCAGTTATTCCGGAAGCCGATATATGGACTCCATAGGGTCCTATGTATCCGAATGCGAAATCACCGTGGGCAGCGATTCGGAAGTTTTTAATCCGGAAACCGGCAAAACCGACAACAATCTTACTATTATAATCGACGGTATGCAAAAAGATTATTACTTTACAAACTGGTGCATCACATTCGCCGTAACACTGCTCGGCGGAGTACTTGCATATTTTTTGAGCGGACATGCATTGAAGCCTTTACGGAATTTTGCGTCGCGTGTGGAGAATGTGCAGACTACCAACCTAACAGAGATGAAAATCACGGAAGATGTCATTCCGGAGTTTCAGCATTTTAAAACTTCCTTTAACTGTATGATGGACCGCCTTGATGAAGGATTTAACGCTCAGCGTCAGTTTCCGGGAAATGCCGCGCATGAACTCCGCACACCTCTTACGCTTATGCAGGCGCAGATCGAACTGTTTGCTGCCGAGCACCCCGACATCCTGCCGGAGACTGCGGATTTTCTGAAGTTGCTGGAAGAGCAGACCGAGCGCATGGCGCAGATGACAAGAACTCTGCTTGAAATGAGTGAACTTCACACAATCCCGTGCAATGACAGAATCCAATTGTTTCCGATGATAGAAGAAATTTTTACGGATCTTGC
>FR881924.1:3647-4224 GCA_000435615.1 Firmicutes bacterium CAG:238
CGTCAGCCTTACGCATACAGGGGATGCCTTCATGACGGGAAGCGACACGCTGATCTATCGTCTGCTGTTTAATTTGATTGAAAATGCCATCCGCTATAATCGGGATAACGGAGCGGTAACCGTTTCGGTAGCAGAGGATGATTCAGATCTTCTTATCAAAGTTTCCGATACCGGATTTGGAATTCCGAAAGAGTATCGCGATAGTATCTTTCAGCCGTTCTTCCGGGTTGACAAATCACGCAGCAGAGAATACGGAGGCGTGGGACTCGGTCTTTCACTCGTTTGGAATATAACTGCTCTTCACGGCGGCGAAATAAGGGCTGAAGAAAACCCAGAGTGTGGAACTTCCATGACAGTCAGATTCCCGGCTTCTGACGAAAACTAAGCTTTCTTTTTTAAAACGGACTGCAAGTCGGAGCTTTTGGACAGCAAAGGCACGAGAATGGCTATCGGTATGTGGAATTGTAATTTTAATCAGACCAAAACGCTCAGGACGGGTTTGCCAAAATGTCAAGAATAAATTGCAAAAATAGTTGTAAAATTTTTAGCGTGGTATCATCAAAGCCTCTGGATGTGT
>FR881925.1 GCA_000435615.1 Firmicutes bacterium CAG:238
TCCGCCTTGTATTGCGTTAATTCTTTTGGTTCTATACAAACTAATTGGAAGGTCATTTTATATCTATCTCCTCAAAAATTCCCGATTTGTTTGTTTCAGAAAAACCCACCATTGTATTGGAATTTTCCCACTTGGAAACAGCCTGCCGTCTTACACCCGCACCACGCGCGTTTCTTCACTGCACAGGCGTCCTTGACCTCCGGTCAGATTGGCAATTAGGTTCTTTACCTCGTCTGCGCGTTCCGGCACGCAGGAAAGCTCCGCCTGCACCACGTCCGCATAGGTGAGATTCTCAATTGTAAACAGCGCGCCGCCCGCCAGATTCTGCAGCTTTGCCAGATACGTATAGTCCAGCGCATAGGTCATCACCTGCCGCTCGCAGACATCGCAGATGCCCGCCGCCTCAAGCCCAAGTTTTGCGCTGCTCGTGTACGCACGCACCAGACCGCCCGTGCCGAGTTTGATTCCGCCAAAATAGCGCGTCACGACAACAACGACGTTCGTGATGCCCTGTGCCACCAGCATCTGAACTATGGGCGCGCCTGAAGTCCCCTGCGGCTCCCCGTCATCAGAGCCCCACTGGATTTGAAATTTGTCGCCCAAAACCATTGCGGGCACATTGTGCGTCGCGTCTTTGTGTTTTTTCCTTATGGATGCAATGAATTCGTCCGCCTCTTCGCGCGTTTCGGCAGGCGATACATATGCAATAAACCTTGATTTTTCAATGATTTGTTCTGCGCTTGCCTCCGCTCTTACCGTACTGTACAGTTTCATTTCACCTCGTACTCCTTCAACCTTTGGTAATCCGCTGCCTTCAATTCGACCTCAAAATACGTCCCGTCCTCGCGGTACTCCATGGTGTTCACCTTGGATTTTTCGCAGAGATAGGAGCTCACCTCACCCTTCGAGTAAGGGACCAACAGACACGCGGAGACCTCGTCTTTAAAGATGTGCTGTTTGATTTTTTCGAGCAGTCCGTCGATGTGCTCGCCGTATTTTGCCGAAATAAAAAGGTTTTCCGCTCCCGGCTGCGGCACGACATCGTCCTCCGAAACAAGGTCGATTTTGTTGTATGCCATGATTTTCTCTTTGTCACCTGCGCCGATTTCCGCAAGGACTTTGTTCGTCACTTCGATCTGAAAATCGTAGTTTTCAAAGGCGCTGTCCACGACATGCACGAGCAGATCCGCGTAGACAACCTCTTCAAGGGTCGCCTTGAATGCTTCCACCAGCGAGTGCGGCAGCTTGCTCACGAAGCCGACCGTGTCAACCAAAATGAACTGATGATTGGT
>FR881926.1 GCA_000435615.1 Firmicutes bacterium CAG:238
CGCCCCAAAATCACGCTTTTGGCAGTGCGTGAAAAGCACCGGTTATGCCGAACCGCACCAAAAGTCGTGTAGACAAATGCCGGTACAGAATCAAAATTTCCACTATCGGCAAAAATATGAGAAAAACAGATTTTTGCCGATTGTTTTTTTGCCGATAATGTGGTATACTGATTTACGGATAAATAAGACACATTGGAAAGATGGTGTTTATGAATGGTTAGAAAGATAATCCTTGATCTCCCAAATGAGGAAGCCTTGAAATTGTTAGATGAAGATATAAAAGCCTTTGGTATAATAGATGAGGATATACTTACAGAGAGCGACAAAGAACGGTCTGACGAGGAAGAAGAATGAAGTATTTATCCGTAAAAGAGATAGCCGCGCTTTGGAACACCTCCGAGCGCAGCGTTCGCAACTACTGTGCGGCAGGGCGCGTCCCAGGCGCTTTTCTGACGGGCAAGACCTGGAATATTCCCGAAAACACCGAGAAACCCGAACGGAGCAATAAAAGCAAGCCCACACCGCAGACTTTGGCGGATATCCTCAAAGAAGAAAAGCGCAGCCGGATCCACGGCGGAATTTATCATAAGGTGCAGGTGGAACTGACCTATAATTCCAATCATATGGAGGGAAGCCGCCTGACCCATGATCAGACGCGTTTTATTTTTGAAACCAACACCGTCGGCATTACCG
>FR881927.1:0-1568 GCA_000435615.1 Firmicutes bacterium CAG:238
GCCTTGGCGCATGGCGAACTGACCCGTTCTGACTTCATGCAGAAGGAAGATGTCAATGTACGGTACACCGAGAGCCGCACATTCCTCAAGGATTGCAGAGTACGCACCGTCGTAGTCCGAGGCTAAAGTCTTTGATGAAATCACCGGACGCGCAAATGCACTGCACGCTTCCATCGAGCGGCCTTCGAGCATCTCCAAAGCCCGGCGTATATAGGGGTAGGTTCTGTAGTACTGCGCGGTATCGATGAAATTGATGCCTTTTGAAAGGGCGTAGCAAATCAGCTCCGCGCCCTCGTCGACGGGAAGTGCAAGCTGACCGGGTCCCATCGGCAGAACGCCGCAGCCGACCGGGCTGACCCGTATGCCCGTTTTTCCAAGTTGAATTCTATCTGAAATATTCTTCTTCATATTCACACCGAAAGCCTTTCTTTTTTTATTATAATAAGGTATAATGTTGTTTGTCAACAAATTGACAACGGGCGGCACGGAATTTGCGGCCGGTCACCGTGCGATCAGATGCCGTGCGGCCGAATTATTTCAAAATGTGTTTTCAAGAAAGGGGACAACGATTTTGAGCAACGAACATATGGAACATTTGCAGAATCAGATGGGCTTTGAGGCCTTTCGCCATGCATACAGGGCGGCAATCAAGGAAGTCCGCACGAAGATTGAGATTTTGAGTGAAGACTTTGCGGTGCGGCACGATTACAACCCGATTCACCACATGGAGCGTCGGCTTAAGGTGCCGGAGAGCATCGAGGAAAAGCTTGAGCGCCTGAAGAAAGAGGTGTCCATCGAATCTGCAAGAGAAAATATTTTTGACATTGCGGGGATAAGAGTTGTCTGTAATTTCATCGATGATGTTTATGCGATTGCTGACATGCTGACATCACAGAACGATGTGACGCTGATTACCGAAAAGGACTACATAAAAAATCCTAAACCGAACGGATACCGCAGCCTGCACCTTGTGATTTCGGTGCCGGTCTATCTTTTGGACGGTGAGGAAGAGGTTCCGGTGGAAATCCAGCTCCGTACGGTTGCCATGGATTTTTGGGCGAGCCTGGAACACAATCTGCGCTATAAGAAAGATAAAAATATTCCTTCAAAGATTGACATTGAATTGAAGGCATGTGCCGAGGTCAGCGCAACGCTCGACCGCAGGATGCAGAAAATCTTTGATGAGCTGAACAGGCTGGAATAAAAACGCTTGCAATCCGCATATATATATGTTATCATATATGTGCACGATTCAATAAGGTAAGACTAGAAGAGTGGGTGAAAGCCCACTCTTTCAATTTTGTTTGGAGGCTGATGAATGGCTAAGAAGAAGATTACAGAGATCATAGAAGAAATCAGCGCGGAATTTCTTGCACAGAACGGGCTGGAGCTTTATAACTCCGAGTTTGTGAAAGAAGGGCGCGACTGGTTTTTGAGAGTATACATCGACAAGATGCAGGAAGCACAGGAGGCCGCAAAAGCAGAAATTGCAGCGGCTTCGGAGCGCGCGGCAGAAGCGGCGGAAAGCGGCGGGGAAGCCGCCGACGAGGCACCGCTGCCGGCAATCT
>FR881927.1:1579-12912 GCA_000435615.1 Firmicutes bacterium CAG:238
TATGTTTCGACCGACGACTGCGAGAAGGTCAGCCGGTTCCTCAGTGCGGAACTCGACAGAATCGACCCGATTGAACAGAATTACTATCTGGAAGTTTCCTCACCGGGAATGGACAGAGCACTGCTTAGAGATAAGGACTTTGTGCGTTTTGCGGGCGAGATCGTAGATGTCAGCCTGTATAAGGCAGTCGACGGGCGTAAGGCATACCAGGGCAGGCTCGTCGGCATCGAAGACGGAAAAATCATCCTTACGGATGAACAGGATAACAGAATTGAATTTCCAAGAGAGCAGGTTGCAAAGACGAAACTTGCCGTAATATTCTAAGGAGGTAATATAGGAAATGAATAAGGAATTTATACGGGCTATCGAGGATTTGGAGAAAGAAAAGCACATATCCAAAGAGATTCTGCTTGAAGCCATCGAATCCGCACTCGTGTCCGCATACAAGAAAAACTACGGAACATCACAGAATGTGCGCGTTGACATCAACGAAGAAACCGGAGACATTAACGTTTATATGAGAATGGATGTTGTGTCAGATGAAGATTTTGAAGATGACCTGACTCAGATTACTTTGGAAGAGGCAATGGAAATCGACCCGAGATACGAAGTCGGCGATGTGGTGGAATATCAGGTTACTCCGAGGGATTTCGGCAGAATTGCGGCGCAGACTGCTAAGCAGGTTGTCGTTCAGAGAATCAGAGAAGCAGAGCGCGGAATGGTTTTTGACAACTTCATCACGCGTCAGGGCGAAATCGTGACGGGAACCGTACAGAGAGTCAGCAATGATACTTTGTTCATAAATGTAGGAAATACGGAAGGAATCCTTTCGCCGAACGAACAGGTGCCGGGCGAACATTACAATATCAATGACAGACTCAAAGTTTACATCATGGATGTAAGAAAGAGCAACAAAGGACCTCAGGTTTTCCTTTCCAGATCGCATCCTGGTCTTGTGAAGAGGCTCTTCGAACTGGAAGTTCCGGAAATTGAGGACGGAACAGTGGAAATTAAGGGAATCGCAAGAGAAGCAGGCTCCAGAACCAAGATGGCGGTTTACACGCAGTTCGAAAATGTGGATCCGGTTGGAGCATGTGTAGGTACGAGAGGAAACCGCGTACAAGCGATTGTGGATGAACTCCACGGAGAAAAAATCGACATCATTACATGGAGCGAAGATCCGGAAGTATTGATTGCAAATGTGCTCAGCCCATCAAAGGTTGAAAAAGTAATCATCCCGAATCCGGAAGAAAAATCGGCAATTGTCGTAGTTCCGGATTATCAGCTTTCACTGGCAATCGGTAAGGAAGGTCAAAATGTAAGACTGGCGGCAAGAGTGAGCGGATGGAAGATTGACATCAAGAGCCACAGCCAGTACGAGGCTTCCGAACCGGAAGAAGCAGGCTTTATCGAAGTTGATGAAGAACCGGAATTTATTGAAGTCAGCGAAGAACCGGAACTCACTGAAATGGAGGATTAATTTGAAAGAAAGAAAGGTTCCCATGAGAACATGCGTGGGATGCACGGAATCAAAAGACAAAAATGATTTGATCAGAATCGCGATATACGAAGGAGAGATAACGGTCGATCCGACAGGCAGATCCAAGGGACGCGGCATTTACATCTGTAAAAACAGCCCGGGGTGCTTTGACAAAGCCGTAAAGAGAAAGGCGTTTGAGCGTGCGCTCAAAAGACCGGTAACAGACGATGAGAAAGAAAGGCTGAAAGGCGAGCTTGAGGCGGCAAAGTGAGAAGCAAGGTTGAAAGCTACTTGGGCTTTGCGGCCAGAGCCAGGAGCCTTTCCACCGGATACAACACCTGTATCTTCATGATGGAAAAGCGAAAACTGAAACTTTTGATTCTGACCGAAGACCTTTCGGAAAATTCAAAGGAAAAAATGCTTCGGGCAGCAAAGCAGTACGAGGTACCGTGCCGCACATACGGAAAAATGGATGATTTGTCCCACATCACCGGGACGGAAGGCAAGGGAATATTCGGCCTTGCCGATAAGAATTTAGCAGATGCAATTGTAAGTGAGATTGATAGACAATCGTTAGAAGAGGAGGTGTTCTAATGGCAAAAGAAAATAATGCACAGGAAACCACAATTATCAAGGCAGCCCCGAAAAAGGCTGACGGCCAAAAAGACGAACAACCGAGAGGAACCGTAAAAGCGGCGAGCATGGCACAGGTAAGAACGCTTGGCGCAAACAAACACCCACAGACAAGACAGGCACAGCCGGACAGACCGCAGGCACGTCCGCCGATCGGAAAACCGGTTGCAAATAAAGAACTTGAGAACAGAAGCCGTCCGCCGATCGGAAAGCCGATGGCAAAACCGATGGGCAAGCCGATGGCAAAAGCGGATGTACCGCAGACAGAAGTGCCGAAGACAGAAACTCCGGCGGCAGAAGCACCGAAGGCAGAAACTCCGAAAGTTGAAGTTCCGGTTACCGAAGTTCCGAAGACGGAAGCACCGAAGACAGAAACTCCGGCGGCAGCACCGAAAGCAGAAGCACAGAAGCCGACACGCGAAAAACGTGCACCGAGAGCCGAATCCGGAAGGGAAAACTCCGGAAGGGACAACAGCGGAAGAAACAGTGACAGAAAATCGGAAGGAAGGAACTTCAGAGACAGAAATGACCGCGATGGCAGACCGTCCGAAGGCGGAAGAAGTCCGCGCGATAGAAACGACAGAAATGACCGCGGCGGCCAAGGCGGCGCAGGCAGAAACGACCGCGGCGGCAGAGGCGGCGACCGTCCGGCACTTTCCAAGATGGAAACGAAGCCGAACCAGAAGAATACGGAAAAACGCGATCATCAGGAAAAGGAAAGAAATAAATTTGCGAAGCTCGAAAACGGCGGCAGCCAGGGCAAGAAGAACAAAGAAAGAATGCAGCAGCGTTCTCTTGAAAAACAGGCAAAACCGAAGAAACACAACAAACCAAAGCCTGTAGTTGAGGAGGAGGAAGACATTTTGGAAGAACTGCAGGCAGGAACAGTAGCCGTAACGGCACCAATCACGGTAGCAGGATTCTGCGAGCAGGTCGGCGTATCCACATCCACGGTAATCATGGCACTTATGAAAATGGGTATCATGGCAAACATCAACCAGAATATCGACGAAGACACCATTATGATTTTGGCGGATGACCTCGGAATCAGTGTTGTTGTAAGCAAAGTGGAAGAAGAAGAGGAAGAAGAAGGTCTGGAGCTTTTTGAAGATAAGGAAGAAGATCTGAAGCCGCGTGCACCGATTATCACGGTTATGGGCCATGTTGACCATGGTAAGACATCCTTGCTTGATGCCATCAGAAAGACAAATGTAACCGCCTCCGAATCAGGCGGAATCACGCAGCACATCGGTGCATCCGAAGTCATGATCAACGGACAGAAAATCGTGTTCCTCGATACGCCGGGTCACGAAGCCTTCACGGCAATGCGTGCCCGCGGAGCACATATTACAGATATTGCAGTACTCGTTGTTGCAGCAGACGACGGCGTTATGCCGCAGACCATCGAGTCCATCAGCCATGCGAAGGCGGCAGGCGTTCCGGTTATCGTAGCAATCAATAAGATCGATAAGCCGGGTGCAAACCCTGACAGAGTAAAACAGGAACTTACGGAGCACGGAATCCTTGTGGAAGACTGGGGCGGCGATGTTATTTCCGTACCGGTATCCGCAAAGACCGGCGAAGGCATTGTAAACCTTCTCGAAATGATTCTGCTTCAGGCAGAAGTGCTTGAACTCAGAGCAAATCCGAACAGACTTGCGATGGGTTCGGTTATCGAAGCAAGACTGGATAAGAACAAAGGTCCGGTTGCGACCCTTCTTGTAACAAACGGAACGCTCAAGACAGGAATGAGCGTGGTAGCGGGAACCTGCGCCGGAAGAATCAGACTTATGACGGATTTCAAGGGCAAAGAAATTAAGAAAGCAGGCCCTGCGACAGCGGTTGAAATCCTCGGTCTTTCCGATGTACCGGAAGCCGGCGATGAATTCAATGCGGTTAAGCAGGATAAGATCGCGAAAGAAATCGCAGACAACCGTAAGCAGAAACTCAGAGAAGAAATTCTCGCAAGAAACGCAAGCACGACGCTGGAACAACTCTTCAGCCAGATTCAGGAAGGCGAGGTCAAGGACCTCAACCTCATCATCAAGGGCGATGTACAGGGCTCTATCGGTGCAATCGTTGCGTCTCTTGAGAAACTCAATAACGAAAATGTAAGAGTCAGAATCATTCATACCGGCGTTGGTACGGTTACGGAGTCCGATGTAATGCTTGCCGGAACGACAGGCTCCATCATCATCGGTTTCAACGTAAGACCGACGACTGCGGTTCAGACTTTTGCGGACAGAGAAAACATCCAGATCAGACTTTACAGAGTCATCTACGACATCTTAAACGATGTGGAAGACGCGATGAAAGGTATGCTTGATCCTGAATTTAAGGAAGAAGTTCTGGGTAAAGTAGAAGTAAGAGAAACATTCAAAGTTCCGAATGTCGGCATCATCGCGGGTGCTTATGTTCAGGAAGGTAAGGTTATCCGAAATGCGGAAGTTCGTCTTGTGCGTGACGGCATCGTCATCCACGAAGGAACGATTTCCTCACTCAAGAGATACAAGGACGACGCAAAGGAAGTCAACCAGGGCTATGAATGCGGTATCGGAATTGAAAACTACAACGACATCAAGGAAGGCGACATCATCGAATGCTTCCACATGGTTGAGGTAGAAAGGAAATAAAAATGGGCAAAGGCTACAGACAGGGCAGGCTCGGAGAGGAAATCCGCAGAATCATCAGTGAGCTTTTGATCAGCGGAATTAAAGACCCGAGAGTTGCAGAGCATATGATCAGCATTTCCGGCGTTTCGGTGACGAGCGACGGAAGCTACGCGACCTGTTATGTGTCAGTGCTGAATTTCAGCAAGGACGAGGAAGAAAAAAAGACCGAAGAAAACGACATTCTGGCGGGTCTTAACAGCGCAAAGGGTGTGATGAAGAAAGAAATTTCGCGTCAGGTGAAGGTTCGTCACATCCCGGAGCTGATTTTCAAAATCGACCACTCCATGGATTACGGCAGACACATAGAGGAGATTTTAGACACCATCGATTTTGACAGTTATCAAAAAGATGAGGAAGAAGCAGAAGATGCAGATGGAAAAGGCGAATTTTAAGATTCGCCTTTTGGCATAGTGCAGAAACAAAGACGAAAATAGAGGAAACAGAAGATGAACAACACTTACAGGGAAATCGCGCAGGTTCTCGAAGGAGCGCAGACGATTCTGCTCTATCCGCATGTCAGCGCAGACGGGGATGCACTCGGTTCGTGTGCGGCGCTTTGCAGAGCTCTTCGCATGAAAGGAAAGGAGGCTTTCATTCTCGTAGAGGAAGAACTGCCGCTGAATCTTGCTTTTTTGGACAAGGGATATTGTACGGAAGATACAAATGTCATTGAAAATGTTGACATTTCATTCTGCGTGGACTGCGGGGATGCAACACGCTTTCCGGGACGCACGGAGAAATTTGCGAAAGGAAAGACAAGCGTGTGCATCGACCACCATCACACTACAACGGAATTTTGCGACTACAATTATGTGGACCCGGATGCGGCGGCGACGGGCGAGCTTGTGTTTGACCTGCTGAAGGAAATGGAAATTCCGCAGGACATCGAAATCGGCGAGGCAATTTTTGCAGCAATCACCACAGACACGGGAAACTTCCAGTATTCAAACACTACCAGAAGGTGTTTTGAAATCATGACGGAGCTTTTTGACTGGGGCGTAGACACGAACAAGGTCAGCGTTGAACTTTATGAGAACATCAGGCTGGAGCGAAAGATTATCGAGACGATGGCATTTTCGACCCTCAATCTTCTGGCAGACGGAAAAGCCGCAGTAGCATATGTGACACAGGAAATGCTGGAAAAGAGCGGCGCCCTTTCGGAGGAAACCGAGAATGTGATTCGCGAGCTTAGGAGCATCGCAGGCGTGGAATATGCAGCCTTTTTGAAAGAAAAAGGGCCGGAAACGGTGCGCCTCAGCCTCAGAGCAAAGACCCAAGGCGATGTTTCGGTAATTGCCGAAAAATTCGGCGGCGGCGGACATATAAAAGCCGCTGGTGCAACGCTTAATATGACGATAGAAGATGCTGTAAACGCTGTGTGTGCGGAACTCGAAAGAGCCGCTGGTGCAGAGCACGACAGGATGGAGCAAGGCGAATCGGAGACGAAATGAAAGACGGAATTTTAAATATAAACAAGCCGCAGGGCGTGACATCGCATGATGTGGTAAGAGACATCCGAAGACTGCTTGGCATAAAGAAAATCGGACATACCGGAACGCTTGACCCGATGGCAACGGGTGTTCTTCCGGTTTGCATCGGCAAGGCGACCCGAATCACCGAGTACACGGATCTGGACTTCAAAAAGTATCGCTGCACGCTGAGGCTCGGGCTGGTGACGGACACGCAGGACATCTGGGGAGAAATCCTCGAAGAGAATTCGACAGCCGGAATTACGCCGGATGATGTGCGGGAGGCTTTTTCGGGCTTTCACGGAAAAATCAGTCAGAAGCCGCCGATGTACAGTGCAGTCAGAGTAGGCGGAAGACGGCTTTACGACTATGCCAGAGCGGGAGAAACCGTGGAGGTGAAGGAGCGCGAGGTCTATATCCGCGGACTGGAAATAGAGCAGATGGATTTTGCGCATGACAGCGATGTGAAGAAGGTGACTTTCACCGTGGAATGCTCCAAAGGCACCTATATCCGGACGATTTGCGAGGATGCAGGCCGGCATCTCGGATGCGGCGCGGTGATGGAGAGCCTGTGCCGGATTGCAAGCGGAGCATTCAAAATCGAGGATGCCATTGATCTTTACGAGCTCGTGGATACATATTCGAGCAGACGCTTTGAGGGCGAAAAGTATTTCGTGGAGCCCGCCGGAGAGGAGGCACTTTGCGAGATTGAGAAGCTGGTGCTGCCGACGGATTATCCGCTGACGCATTTTGGAAGCGCGGTCATGGATGAGGCGATGGGAAAGAAGTTCATTGACGGATGGCACATTTCCTTCAGAGACTGCGAAGTGACGGAAAGATCGGAATTTGAGCAGAAAGAACCGGAATTTGAAATCCGTCCGGAATACAGAGGGGCATATAAGATGTACCGCCGCACCGCTTGCGGCAATGATTTTCTGGGCGTGGCATTTTACAGCCCGAAATACAAGAAACTTGTGGCAGACAAGGTTTTCTGCCGAAATGACGAAGAGGTTTAAGACAGAGGTTACGACGATGAAAAAGTTTGAGACAATAGAAGACATCGCGCAGATTGAGCCGTCCTGTGTGGCTCTTGGAAACTTTGACGGAGTGCATGTCGGACACAGGCAGCTGATCGGGTCTGCTGTGGAGAAGGCGAGGGAAAAGGGGCTTGCAAGTGCGGTTTTCACTTTTTCGAACCACCCCAAAAGCTTGATACCGGGAGCTAAACCGGTGAAAAACATTGTATATCAGGAAGAAAAAGAAGCACTCATTGAAGCACTCGGCGTGGATTATTACTTCAACTTCGCATTCACGAAGGAAATCATGACAATGCCGCCGGAGACTTTCGTGAAAACTTTTTTGGCAGACAAAATGAACGCGAAAGAGATTTTTTGCGGGTTCAATTATCACTTCGGCTATAAAGGCGAAGGCGACACGAAGCTGCTCCGGATTTTGGGCGCAAAATATGGTTTTCATGTGAATGAGGTCAAGGCTGTTTCCATCGACGGGGATGTTGTAAGTTCCACGCTGATACGAAACATGATAATGGCAGGCGAAATGGAAGAATGCTCGAAGTATCTTGGCAGGAATTATGACATCGGCGGAGAAGTTGTCGTGGGAAACCGGCTCGGAAGAACGATCGGATTTCCTACCTCGAACATTATGATTGACGAAAGCATGGTAACGCCGCCGAACGGCGTATATATCACCTACTGCATTTACAACGGGGTGAAATATCCGAGCATCACAAATGTCGGAATCAAGCCAACCATAGGCTCCTTTAAGAAAAACATGGAAACGCACATTTTCAATTTTGATAAGGAACTTTACGGGAAGCAGATTAAAGTGGAATTCATAAAAAAGACCCGCGATGAGGTCAAGTTCCGAAACATTGAAGAACTTTCCGCACAGATTGCAAAGGACTGCAATGAGGCGAAGACCTATCACGGGCTGTAAATTTTAAAATATATACAGATGCTATTCTGCATCGTTTTCCAGTTTCGGACCCGGATCCGGGCTCCATTCGGAAAGCACGATGCTGACAACGACAAGGAGGCCGCCGAGCCAGCCGACGATGCCGAGCGTTTCGTGAAGAATCATAACGGATGCCGCAGCGCCGACAACCGGCTCTACGGTCAATATGAGTGCCACACGGTTTGCAGCGACATGCTTTTGGGCGGTTGTCTGAAGGATGAAGCAAAGTGCTGAGCATACAAGCCCAAGGAGAATAAGCGTGCCCAGTTCAAGCCCTGTAAGTGCTTGCGGAACAGCCTCACCGGCAACGAAGATTCCGGCGAATCCGAGTACGGATATGGTTGCAAGCTCAATTATGGTAAGCGCATAGACATCGTGTGATTTTGCGAATTTTTCAATTGTTACGATCTGTCCGGCACTGAAGAAAGCAGCTCCGAGGCAGATGGCATCGCCGATGTTAAAGCCAAGGGAGGCACTGCCGCCCATCGAAATCAGGTAAACACCGACAACACAGATTACAACGCAGAGCGCAGACTTGCGGGTCAGCCTAATGCGGTAAATTACAAAATTAAGAAGCGGTACGCAGATTGCACCGAGCGTGGAGAAGAAAGCAGTTCTCGAAGCCGTCGTATATTTGATGCCAAGCGTGGCGCATACGTAACACGCAAACATCAGAATACCGATTAAGATGCCTGCTTTGAGCAGTTCTTTGTCAACGTTCTTAAGATGCTTGAAAAAAACGGCTGCGAGTGCCAATGCGGCAATGCCGAAGCGTATTGCCTGCACATAGAAGGTAGGAAGCCCATCGACATAGCGAAGACCCAGAAATCCGAAGCCCCAGCAGATGGCCACCACAAGCAGGCCGATGACCGAGAAGATTTCTTCTTTGCTTTTTTTCTTGTGATTGAGATGCATTTTATCATTCCTTTCGCGGCGCCGCAGAATCTGTAAATACGACACTGATACTAATTTAACATAAATATTGGAAAAAATCAAATGGAAGGGGTTACATAAATGAAATTATTTGACAACAGGGTACAGGAAACCAAATATAAAGTTCTCAGAGAGGTTGCGGTTCAAGCATGGGAAGGTCACGAGATCTTCGCCGAATTCAATCGCATCGCGGGAAATGTCATTCCAAAGGATCAGCCTCCCCAGACTTGCTGTATATATAAAGACCGCGCAGTCGTTGCAGAAAGAATAAGACAGGCAGCGGGCGGAAGTCCGAACGAACCGGGCATTGTACATGTCATCGATATTGCCTGTGATGAATGCCCCGAGGCCGGATACGTTGTCACGGATCTTTGCCGCGGCTGTCTTGCCCATCACTGTGTGGAAGAGTGCAAGCGGAATGCAATCGTAATAGACGAACATCAACATGCAAAAATTGACAAAAGCAAGTGCGTGGAATGCGGAAAATGTGCCAAAGCATGCAAGTACAGTGCAATCCACAATTTCCAGCGTCCGTGCGAAAACGCATGCAAGGTAGGTGCAATTTCAATGGCACCGGGCGGCGAGGCGTGCATTGATTATGATGCGTGCATTGACTGTGGTGCCTGCGTGTACCACTGCCCATTCGGCGCACCTGTGGACAAGTCAAGTATTGTAACTGTTATCAAAGAACTGAAAGCCGCAGCGGAAGCCGAGGCTGCAGGCGGGGAAAACAAACTCATCGCGATTGTTGCACCGGCAATTGCCAGCCAGTTCCAATATGTACCGCTCGGCAAGGCGATTACGGGAATAAAGAAGCTCGGCTTTGCAAAGGTACTGGAAGTTGCGGTGGGTGCCGATATGGTTGCCTACAAAGAAGGGCTGGAACTCGTAGAAAAGGGATTTCTGACATCTTCCTGCTGTCCGGCTTTTGTAAAATACATAGAAACAAAGCATCCGGCAATGATTCCGCACATCTCGCACAATCTGTCACCGATGGCGGAGCTTGGGCGTTCGATTAAGGAACATGAGCCGGATGTCAAAATCGTCTTCATCGGTCCCTGCATTGCAAAGAAAGCCGAAATCAAAAAAGAAACGGTGTCCCCGTATGTCGATTATGTAATCACTTTCGAGGAGCTGCAGGCTTTGTTTGACAGCCGTGACATTCTCCTTCGGGATCAGGAAATCACAGAATGGAATCAGGCTTCATACTACGGAAGAATGTTCGCAACCTCCGGCGGAGTTGCCGCAGCGGTTGCAGAGATTCTGAAAGAAATGAAGGTCGATGATTTTGAACTCAATGCAATCTCCTGCGACGGAATCGACAAATGCAAGGCCGCGCTTCTCAAGGCAAGCAAGGGCGTTCTGCCGAACAACTTCATCGAGGGAATGGTCTGCATGAGAGGCTGCGTGGGCGGCATGGGCAACCCGACTTGGCGCGAGGACATTTCGGAAGAAATCGAAGAACACGCAGAAGAAGCGGAAATCACGGAAATTCTGACGCATCTGGAGCTGTAAAAGCAGTGCACCTCTTGCGGCACGGCGACCGGAGTTTCGGCATATTGGTTCGAAACTCGGTGTACAGGGCAAATTACATTAAAACAGGCTTTTGGGCCCCAAAAATGTAAGACCGGTTCAACATTTTCTCGGCATGATTCGATTTGCATTTTATTCCACTGACCGCACGAGACACGAACTGCCCGCTCTGAGAGGCACTCTTCGTGTAAATGCTGTTTCCGGAAGTCCGCGTGAAATTTCCCATTGCTGAAATTGGAAGAAAAAGGATAATTATGCATAAAGTCATATCTTTTTGCCCAAACGACCCTCAAAAATAGAAACCGGGAGCCTCGGACGGGCCTCCCGGCACATAAAAAACGCATAATCCCGCACCACAGGATTATGCGTAAAAAACACTTAAAAATTAAATTGTTGAAATTCCAACGTTTTCGTGATGGTGTGTGTTTTAATGATTTGAACAGGACTCTTCATCTTGCCAGGCCGTCCGTCAAAATCTCAGGGTATCTTCTATCTTTTCGGCTCAAACGGCAAAAAAATAGAAAAAACCGGCATTTTATACACAGGCAACTAGTACAGGCAACCAGCACACCCCAGCCGGCACACCCCAGCCGGCATACGCTAGCAGCAGCCGCCGCGGCTGCCCGGTTTTGGCAGGCT
>FR881927.1:12923-21078 GCA_000435615.1 Firmicutes bacterium CAG:238
TTTTGGCAGGCTCCACCTGTAGTGCGAAGCGAGCAGGCGGATCAGAACGATGAGAACCGCGCCCGAGAGCATTGCGACATAGCCGTTGGTGTAAGGCATGAGGATGCAAAACAGCAGGGCGCCTGCGATAGAGGCGGTCGCGTAGATGTGGCGTACGAATATATATGGCATATCGCCTGCCATTACATCGCGGAGAAGGCCGCCGCCGACTCCAGTAATGACACCGACGAAGACGGCGAGGAATACGGTCGGGTTCTCGGAAACCTCAAATGCGCGCATGGCACCGGAAACGGTGAAAATACCAAGACCGATCGAGTCGGCAAGCAGCATAACACGGCTGCTGCGCTCGAGAAGGTCTCGAACCTGTGGAATGAACACGATGAGACATGTGAGAAATGCCGTCAGTGCGTAAATCGGATTCTGAAACATTGCCGGAGGGAACGCACCGAGGATGATGTCTCGGATGATACCGCCGCCGACTGCCACGGTGAGTGCAAGTACGAACGCGCCAAAAATATCCATGTTTTTTCTGATTCCTGTCATTGCGCCGGAAACCGCAAACGCGGCGGCACCGATAAGCTCCAATACCAAAATGAAAATATCCATATATCCACCTTTGTCATTTTTTGTTGTTATGTGAATTGTACCGCCGAAACACCGCAAAGTCAACGCAAAAGTCAAATTGAAAATGCGGCACGGAAGTGATATAATGTAAGAAATATGAGCGAAAGCAAAACGGCGCAGAAGCGCGGCAGCGGGGAGAAACGACATGAACAACGTCAACAGCAAAACGATAGAAACAGAACGCCTAGTGATCAGACCGTCAAGATGGGACGACACGGATACTTTTTACGAGTGGGAGCTTTTGCCTGAGGTTACGAAGTTTTTCAGCATTCGTGACAACCAGAGCAGGGAGGATGTCGTCCGCAAATATGTGGCAGACAGCGACGATCCGAAGGCACGGCAGTTTACCATCTGCCTCAAGGCGGGCACGCCGGGCATCCCGGAGGCCGGTGGCAGGATGATTGGCAGAATCGTGCTTGCAGACATCGAGGACGAATGGAAGGCCGAAATCTGGAGAATTTACATAGCGGACACGGCACTCAGAGGCAGGGGCCTCGGAAAAGAAGCCATGCTTGCCATGATGAAATACTGCTTCGAGGAGCTCAATCTGAAGAGACTTTATCTCGACCATTACACGGGAAACCCGGCTTCCTTCTTGTATCAAAGCCTTGGGTTCAAGTATGAAGGCGTGCTCCGAGACAACTGCCGCAAGAATGGCAGACTCTACGACGTGCACCTCATGTCAATGCTGGCATCCGAATATGCAGAACTTTACGCAAATAAGTAATTGTGGTAAGTAACAAAAAAAATAAAAAAAATAATGAAAAAAAACAAAAAAGGGGTTGACATCCTTTTTTTTCTGTGCTAAACTGCGTATATCAGTTAAGGAAAGGAGAAAAACGATGAACTACATGGCACTCATTATCAGCATTATACTTATTAGCATTATTTTACTGGTCCTCGTCATTATGAGCATCAGAATGAATAGTGATATTTGCATTGCGGGTAATGAAGCAAGTTCAATCGAATTTGCCGGAGCAGATATTTAGCTCAGGCATGAATCCGAAACTTAAGTTGAAACAGAACTTTAACCTGCAGGCATTGATCGGCAGGTTTTTTAATTTTCAAAGGAGGAATTGAAATGAACATGAAAAAATTTATGAAGAAATTCGCGGCTGTATCAATGGCAGTCGTAATGACAGTGGCTTTTGCAGGATGCGGAAATGATTCCGGAACAAGCACCGGAGACGGCACAGCGAAATTCGTAATCGGCGGCATCGGGCCGACAACGGGCGGTGCGGCAGTTTACGGTCAGGCGGTTAAGAACGCAGCTGAAATGGCAGCAGAAGAAATCAACGCTGCAGGCGGCATCAACGGCTATCAGATCGAATTCAAGTGGCAGGATGATGAACACGACACAGAAAAGGCAGTAAACGCATACAACGCATTAAAAGATGATGGCATGCAGATGTTAATGGGTACGGTTACTTCCGCACCATGCACAGCAGTCGTTGCTCTTACAGAAGAAGATAATATGTTCCAGCTCACACCGTCAGGTTCGGCTGTTGAATCCATCAAAGGCGACAACGCGTTCAGAGTTTGCTTCTCCGACCCTAACCAAGGAGTAGGTTCTGCGGACTATTTCGCAGAAAACTTCCCGAACGCTAAGATTGGCGTAGTTTACAACTCATCCGACGTATACTCCAACGGCATCTTCAAGACATTCAAGAAAGAAGCCGCGGATAAGGGCGTAAATGTTGTTGCAACAGAAGCTTTCACAAAGGATTCCGCACAGGACTTCACGGTACAGATCCAGAAGATGAAAGAAGCAGGCGCAGATCTTGTATTCCTTCCATTCTATGCACAGGAAGCATCCTTGTTCCTGACTCAGGCAGACAAAGCGGGACTTGATGTACAGTTCTTCGGATGTGATGGTCTTGACGGCGTAATCGACCAGCTCGGATCCAACGCACAATTAGCAGAAGGCGTAATGCTTTTGACACCTTATGCAGCTGACTCCGATAACCCGGAATCAAAGAAATTCACGGAAGCTTACAAAGCAAAATATAACGGAGAAGTTCCGAACCAGTTCGCAGCAGACGCTTACGACGCAATGTACATCATCAAGGCAGCAGCAGAAAAGGCAGGCGTAACCCCTGATATGAGCGTTTCCGACATCTGCGACGCTATGAAGACAGCTATGACAGAAATCGAATTCACAGGTGCAACCGGCACAATGACATGGTCTGCAGACGGTGAACCGACCAAGACACCGATCGCTATGGTAATCAAGGATGGCGCATACAAGGCTATGTAATTTTTTACAGATTTTGAAAATGTAAAATAGAAAGATGATAAAGGGGACGGCAATGCCGTCCCCGATTCCAAATTTTGAACGAGGTAATTTTTATGAACTTTTTATCGTATTTGATCAGCGGCATCAGCCTGGGAAGCGTATATGCACTGATCGCACTCGGGTATACAATGGTATACGGAATTGCAAAAATGTTAAACTTCGCTCATGGTGATGTAATCATGATCGGGGGTTTTGTAATTTTCACAGCTGTTTCCTCCGCGCATACTTCGCCTGCAGTTGCAATTATCGCAGCGATTATCGTATGTACGGTACTGGGCGTAGCGATTGAAAAAATCGCATACAAGCCTTTGAGAAACGCATCGCCTCTGGCTGTTTTAATCACGGCAATCGGCGTCAGCTATTTCCTTCAGAATGTCGCACTTTTGATTTTCGGTTCTGCCGCAAGGAATTTCCCGGATGTGCTCAAGGTAGGTGACTGGCATGTTGCACAGGGACTTACAATCACAGGCGAGACGATTATCACAATTGCTGCTACGCTCATCATCATGATCGCACTGACCACTTTCATCAACCACACGAGAATCGGTGCTGCCATGCAGGCAGTTTCCGAGGATAGAGGAGCGGCTCAGCTCATGGGCGTAAATGTTAACAGCACCATCAGCATTACTTTCGCCATCGGCTCTGCGCTTGCAGCCGTTGCAAGCCTTTTGCTCTGCTCTTCCTATCCGCTTATCGGACCTTACACCGGAGCAATGCCGGGAATCAAAGCTTTCGTAGCTGCGGTATTCGGCGGAATCGGCTCCATTCCGGGTGCTATGATCGGCGGAATCCTGCTCGGCGTTATCGAGAACCTGAGCAAAGCGTACATCTCCACGCAGCTTTCGGATGCAATCGTATTCGGCGTGCTGATTATCGTTCTGTTAGTAAAGCCAACAGGCATTTTAGGCAAAGCAATGCGTGAGAAAGTGTAGGTGGACGGGATGAAGAAAATGACAACGACTTTAAATAAGACAACAAAGCAGAATGCAATCACCTATGCAATCATTTTTGCCTGTTTCGTATTCTGCATCATATACAGCGGACTGCCTTCGGGTTCCAGCCTGATTAAAGGTTTGTTCGTTCCGATTTGCGCATATGTAATTATGGCGATGTCCCTGAATCTTACTGTAGGCATCCTCGGCGAACTCAGCCTTGGACACGCGGGCTTCATGTGTCTGGGCGCTTTCGTGGGAAGCACTTTCAGTATGCTGACACAGGAAAGCCTGACCTCTGTATGGGTGCGCTTTCCACTGGCGATTTTGCTGGGCGGCGCGGTAGCTGCAGTCGCAGGCATTTTGATCGGTATTCCGGTTTTGAGACTGAAGGGCGACTATCTGGCAATCGTTACATTAGCGTTTGGCGAAATCATCAAAAATATCGCAAACAATATTTATCTTGTAAAAGACGTCAACGGCGTACATTTTGCACTGGGCGTAGACGCTTACAACAATATGGAACTCGATGACATGACGGCTGAAAACATCATCAACGGCGCCATGGGTATCACAGGTGCGCCGAGAGACTCCAATTACATCGTTGGATTCGTACTGGTGCTGATTACATTAATCGTAATCCTGAATTTGGTACAGTCAAGAGCCGGCAGGGCCATCATGGCAATCAGAGACAACCGCATCGCAGCAGAGTCCATCGGTATCAACATAACAAAATACAAGCTCATCGCGTTCTCGATTTCCGCAATGTTTGCGGGCATGGCGGGCGTGCTTTACGGACACAATCTTTCCAGCTTGGTTGCGGTAAAATTCGACTATAACCTTTCCATTTTGGTACTGGTATTCGTCGTACTGGGCGGTATCGGAAGCATGAGAGGCTCGATTATCGCAGCAATCATACTGACCGCGCTTCCGGAACTTCTCAGAGGCTCGTTCAGCGACTACAGAATGCTGATTTACGCAATTCTTTTGATCGTAATGATGCTGGTAAACAACAACGAAAACATGGCTATGTATAAAGAAAGATTCAAATCATATCTGCATATCGGCAAAGGCGGTAAAGGCAGCAAAGGCGGCAAAGGCGGAACGAAAGCCGGTGCTGAAGAAAGTCAGGAGGTGAGCGCATGACAGCTATGCTTGAAACGAAAAATTTGGGAATCTCTTTCGGCGGACTGAAGGCGGTTGACGAGCTCACGATGACGATTGAAAAAGGACAGTTATACGGATTAATCGGGCCAAACGGCGCAGGAAAAACGACCGCGTTCAACCTGCTCACCGGTGTATACAAACCGACCGAGGGAAACTTTTTCCTCAACGGCGAAAAGCTGACAGGCAGCAGCACAATCGAAATTAACAAAAAAGGAATCGCCAGAACCTTCCAGAATATCCGTCTGTTTAAACAGCTCTCGGTACTTGACAATGTCAAGCTGGGGCTTCATAATGATTATAAGTACTCAACGATAGGCGGAATCTTCCGTCTTCCGTCCTACTACAAAACCGAAAAGGGGATGAATGAAAAGGCGGAGGAACTTTTGGAAGTTTTCGGACTGGCGGATGAAAAGGACTATATTTCGGCGAATCTGCCTTACGGCAAACAGAGAAAACTCGAGATTGCAAGAGCACTTGCGACATCTCCGAAGCTGCTTCTGCTGGACGAACCGGCTGCCGGCATGAACCCGAACGAAACACAGGAACTGATGGACACCATTGAGTTTGTAAGAGAAAACTTCGATATGACCGTACTGCTGATTGAACATGACATGAGACTGGTTGCGGGAATTTGCGAAGAACTTACGGTTCTGAACTTTGGAACGGTTCTGGCACAGGGCAAGACGAAGGATGTTTTGAACAATCCGGAAGTTATCAAGGCATATTTGGGCGAATAAGGAGGGCGCGCATATGGCAATGTTAGAAATAAGAGATTTAGAAGTCAATTATGGCGCCATCAACGCTATCAAAAAGATTTCATTCGATGTCAACGAAGGCGAAGTTATCGCTTTAATCGGCGCAAACGGCGCAGGAAAGACAACGACGCTGCACACGATTACGGGTCTTCTGAAGGCGAAATCCGGCAGTGTGAAGTTTGAGGGCAAGGAATTAACGAAGATGCCGCCGCATAAAATCGTAGAGATGGGTATGGCACATGTACCGGAAGGGAGAAGAATTTTTCAACAGCTTTCGGTATTTAAAAATCTGGATTTGGGTGCGTATACCCGCAAAGACAAGCAGGAATACGCGAAGAATCTGGAAATGGTTTATGAGAAATTTCCGAGGCTTGAAGAAAGAAAAAGTCAGATTGCGGGTACTTTGTCAGGCGGCGAGCAGCAGATGCTTGCAATGGGCAGGGCACTGATGTCCAGCCCGAAGATCATTCTGATGGATGAACCTTCGATGGGTCTGTCGCCTCTTTTTGTGGGTGAGGTTTTCAAAATCATCCAGGAGATTAAGAAGAGCGGAACGACCGTTTTGCTGGTTGAGCAGAACGCGAAGAAGGCGCTGGAAGTTGCGGATCGGGCTTACGTACTGGAAACAGGGAAAATCGTTCTCAGCGGGGATGCAAAGGATTTGATGAATGACGAAGCAGTAAAGAAAGCTTACTTAGGCGAGTAAAAGTTAGGAGAATGATATGGAGAAATATGTAATTACAATCGCCCGTGAATACGGAAGCGGCGGAAGAGGAATCGCACATCGTCTGGCAGAGGCTCTTGGCATAAGATATTATGACAAGGAGCTGATTCGCATGGCGTCTGAAGACAGCGGAATCAGCGAGGCACTGTTCAATCTTACCGACGAAAAACTTGAGGATAAATTCCTGCGTAAACACGGAATCTCCAAAGGGGCGCTGGTTTCCCAGCCACATCCTGAAAATAAACTGACGAAAGAAGAGCTTTTTAAGTTCCAGTCCGAGATTATCCGCAGAGTGGCGGATCAGTACGAGCCTTGCATCATCATCGGAAGATGTGGGCAGTACATTCTGCGCGATCACCCGAACCTTGTGCGCGTGTTCATTCATGCGGACAAGGACTACTGCATCGAAAAGCTGATGCAGCGGTACGGAATTGATAAGTCGGAAGCAACGGCACTGCGCGATAAGACGGACAAAAACCGTGCCGATTACCACAAGCACTACACCGGAACGGAGTGGACGGATGTCCGCAATTACGACTTGTCGCTGGACACTTCCAAGCTGTCGCAGGAGGAATGCATCCGCATTATCGAAAATTACCTAAAGAGCAGATAAATCCGGAAGGATTACATAAAAATTATCTGAAAAGCCCCGAAAGGAAATCCCGCCTTTCGGGGCTTTTTTGGGTGCACTCGGCGGCGCACCGCTTGGGATTTTTTTATTTGAACCATTTTTTCCTCTTGAAGAGCAGGATTTCGATGAGCACCACAACGGCGGAAAAAACCGCCACGCAGCCGTAGGCATACGGGTGCGAAAGTTCAGGCATATTGCGGAAGTTCATTCCGTACCATCCGGTAATCAGCGTCAGCGGCATGAAAATCGTCGTGATAATCGTCAGAAGCTGCATAATCTGATTCTGCCGGATGTCGATGCGGGACTGCCGCAGCTCGCGAAGCTGGATCGAATATTCCTTGAGACTTGCAACCAGTGCACCGAGCCTCTTTATCTTGTTTTCGTAAATTTCCGGCAGCGGCTTGGCCTTCATGTGCTGCTCCGCCGCCCACTGCTGAATCGTGTCACTTGCGTCGGAGAGGCGGTCGTAGTACATGCCGAGCCTCGAAAGATTCTTTCGCATTGCAAGGATTGTTTTTTCAAAATCCACATCGTCATCTTCTTTTTCGCCGGTTATGATATCCTCGAGGTCTTCAAGTTCGTCCTCGTAACTCTGAAGGAAAAGCATATCGTCTTTAATCATGTACTCCATGAGATCATAGAGAAGCAAAATCGGTGAATCGCTCGCATGCGGCTCTGCGGTTTCAAGCGCGGCAAGGAGCGTTGAAACATAGTCCGTATCGTCGATAAAGAGAAGACGGCCTTCCGTGATACAGTAGCCGAAAATCTGCTTTTCCAGTGAAACTTCGGGCTTTTTCGGGACAGCAAAAGTACCCGCAAGGGCGTCGCCGGTCACCTCTGCCTTGCAGAACGGGTGACGGATGCTGTTGTACGAAAAGCATCTTTTGTAAATCCCGGGATAGGCGATTTGGAATTGTTTAACAGTTAAAATTTCGTATTTCATAAGTGAGCCTTTCTTTCTACAAGAATTATATCACAGGCCGGGGAAAAAGCAAAAAAAAAATTAAATTAACTCAAAAACTTGAC
>FR881928.1 GCA_000435615.1 Firmicutes bacterium CAG:238
CCCCTACTCGATTTGAGATTTACCCAAAAGTTTAGGCCGGTTTAACCGCTTGGGTAATTGTGAAGAACGCGTGAAAAATGCTTCAAACAGAGTGCAGGCGGTCCGAATATTGAGCGGTCAGGAAATAAATCAAGAAGAAACAGAAAACGAAACGGCAGATTGACTCTGCCGTTATTTTTTTTGCGGCTTCTTTTCGTGCGGTGAGGTGCCGACGCCCACGCCGAGGTCGTTGCCAAGCACTGCAGCGAACCCGATGGAAGAGGAACCGTACTTTTCTCTGACCAGATCCATGGCATGATCCAAGGTCTCGCTTTTTTTGCGGGTCTGTTCACTGCCGCCGAATAAACTGAGCTGGGTGTCTTCCGTCTCGTCAACCAGATAGATGCCGGTGATGGTAATCAGACGCACAGGCATTCCCTCCCGCCACATGGAGTGTATGATTTCCATGGAAGCCTTGACAAAATCGGAGCTGAGATTTGTAGGTGCAAAGAGTTGCTTTTGACGCGAAGTTACCCGCAGATCCGGGTCCTTTATATCGACTTTTATCCCGCTCGCCTTCATCGCATACTTGCGGAGGCGGCTGCTCACGGTATCGGAAAGGGCGGTGACGGCAATCCGAATATCTTCTTCGCTTGTGAGATTGCGTCTGAATGTGCTTCCGTTTCCGACAGACTTGATTTTTTCACGGTGGGCAAAATGCATGACCGGAGAATCGTCAATCCCGTTGGCATGCTCCCACAGAGACCTGCCGACCTTTCCGAGGAGAGCCGAAAGGGCATCGGGGCTGCTTGCGGCGATGTCGCCGATGGTCTTGATTCCGATGTTTCTGAGCTTTTGGGCGGAAGCTTTTCCGACAAAAAACATTTCTCCCGCATCGAGCGGCCAAAGAAGCTCTTTGTAATTCTCGCGCGTGATTTCCGTGGTGGCATCCGGTTTTTTGTATTCCGAGCCCATTTTGGCGAAGATCTTATTGAAAGAAACTCCGGCGGAAAGCGTCAGACCGAGTTCTTTCTTTACCGTTTGCCGGATTTCATCCGCAATCTGTCTGCCGCTTCCGAAAAGATTAAGGCTTGCGGTTACATCCATCCATGATTCATCGATGCTGAACGGTTCAACTAGATCCGTGTAGCGCTGATAGATTTTGTTAAGCTCCTGAGAGTAATGCTTATACTTATTCATGTGTGGGGGCAGCAAAACAAGACCCGGACATTTTTTCCGTGCCTGCCAGATGGTTTCTGCAGTTTTAATTCCATACTTCTTTGCAGCTTCGTTTTTTGCGAGTATGATGCCGTGGCGGCTGTCCGGGTCTCCGCATACCGCAACGGGTTTTGAGCGTAGCTCCGGGTGCTCGATAAGCTCAACCGAAGCGAAGAAACTGTTCATGTCACAATGCAGAATGACTCTGTCCATCGCGTGCCTCCTTTCGATTCCAGTATAACATATTTTTGTATATTTTGTGAAGAAAAAGCCCCTTTCTTGACTTGAAAGCGTTTTCAAAGTATAATGGTAGATATACAAGGAGGATGAAACTTTGAGAATTTTAACAATGCTTACAGGTATCCTTTTCATGGGTGCTGGAATATATTTAATCGCAAACGGCGGGATTACGTTTATGTCAGTTGCGTTTATTATCGGAATTTTATTTATTTTGGGAGGTATCGTGGAATGCCTTTCCTACAACAGTTACAGAGGAGATGAGGACGACAGGACGTGGATTCTCATCGACGGAATGACTACCTTCCTGCTCGGCGGCTTGATTCTTTTGAATAAGCTTTCGGCGGATGCCGTTGTTCCGATGGTTCTCGGACTTTGGGTAATCACAACCGGAGTAAGAAACTTCGTAACGGCATGGGAAAACATGGAGAAGCGCGACAGAATGTTTTATGACCATTTGGCAATCGGCCTGCTGAATCTGATTGCCGGAATTTACGTTTTCTTCGATGCGGATATTTTCAATCTTGCGACACTTACGATGGTGGGACTGTGCATCGTTGTGCAGGGATTCAATATTTTCCATATCGGCGCAATGATTATCATCTTGAAACCGGATTTCCTTAAGACCAAGGAAGAAATTCTGCAGGAAGCGGCGGCTAAGGCAGAAGAAGCGCACGAGGCTGCAAAGGAAGCAATCAAGGTTGCGAAGGAAGCGAAGGCAGAGGTTAAGGTCATCGAGGAAACACCGGAAGAATTATTGGATGTAACCATGGCACCGAAGCCGGGTACCGAGGAAGCCGAAAATGAAGCAAATCAGTAATTATGATGCTGCAATTATAGGTGCAGGTGCGTCGGGACTTGCAGCGGCACTGACGGTAAAAAAATATAAGCCGGGAGCTTCTGTTCTTGTGCTTGAGAAGAAAGAACGCGCGGCAAAGAAACTTGCCGCAACGGGAAACGGAAGATGCAATCTTTCAAACGAAGCTTGCGAGAACAAGGATGTTGTTTTTGGTTTTTTCAGTGAGAACGGAATCATGCTTCGCAAAGATGAGAGCGGAAGATTCTATCCTTGCAGTGAAGATGCGGGGCAGCTTGCTTCTCTCCTTACGGAAGAGACTGTTTCAGCAGGCGTGCGAATTAGATTAGACAGTGAAGTAAAGAAGGTGGAAGCGTGTCCTGAGGGCGGCTTCCTTCTTTTGGTTGAAGAAAAAGGCACGGAACGCACCGTGTATGCAAAGAAACTGCTCATCGCAGCCGGCGGTAAGTCTTATCCGTCCATGGGAACGACGGGAGACGGTTATGTCATGGCAAGAAGGCTCGGACATGGAATTACGCCTCCGGTACCGGGGCTTACCGCGGTATGCACGGAGATGAAGGAGCTGCAGACGCTGAAAGGCGTGCGCGCCAAAGCAAAGGTATGTCTTAAGTTTGAGGGAAAGCAGCTTTTCAGCGAGGAAGGAGAAATTCAGTTCCGAAGCGACAGCGTTTCCGGAATATGCGTCATGAACCTTTCCAACCACATGAAACCGCATGGCAGCATGTCTTTTGACGGCTATGTGATTGCGGCTGATTTTGCTCCTTTCTGCGACGAAAAGGAGCTGACGGCATACATGAAAGCAATGCAGACAAAGCAAGGCCTCAGCGTGTGTGACGCGCTCAAAAGCCTAATCAAATATCCGCTTGCGGAGGCGGTCGTATCGCGCGGGGGAATTTTGCCGGAACAACGGATTGCGGATCTTACGGAAGAGGAAATTGTGAAGACCGTGCGGTCAATCAAAAATTTTGAAATTCCGGTTACCGGGCTCAAGGGCTGGAAGGAAGCGCAGATAACCTGCGGGGGAGTTGCCGCAGAGGAAATCACAGCAGGGACAATGGAATCCAAAATTGTTCCGGGACTGTATTTCAGCGGTGAAGTGACGGATTATGCGGGACCGTGCGGGGGCTTTAACCTTCATCACGCATGGCTGACCGGAATCCTTGCAGGCAAGGCGATTGCTGCCGAAGTTTAAGCACTGTTTCTGAAATCGCTTTGGGGGGAACATATGTACAGAATACACCAAATTAAACTCAGACCCGGAGAAAGCCGGAATCTTCTGCCGCAGAAAGTTCTCAAAAAACTCGGCAGAAGCGATTTGATAATAAAAGACTGGAAAATCGCAAAGGAGTCCATTGATGCCAGAGACAAAAAGAATATTTATCTGGTTTATTCGGTGGATTTTGTTGCAGTATCCAAAAAGAATCCGTCAAAAAAGGCAAGACTGGCTTCTGACGGCAAGATAAAACTCGAAATGACGCCCGACACAACATACCGGTTTCCGCAGCCCGATGATACGGCTCCGAAACTTGAGAAAAGACCTGTAATCGTCGGATTTGGGCCTGCGGGAATGTTTGCTGCTCTGATTCTTGCACAGGCAGGATACAGACCGATTGTTTTGGAGCGGGGACAGAAAGTCGAAGACAGAACTGCATCGGTGAGAAGATTCTGGGAAGAGGGACAGCTCAATCCTCAGTCGAATGTGCAATTCGGAGAAGGCGGAGCCGGAACTTTCAGTGACGGCAAGCTGACAACCGGAACGAAGGACTTCAGAATCGCAAAGGTCCTCGAAGAACTTGCAAAAGCAGGGGCACCGGACGATATTCTTTACAAGCAGAAACCGCATGTCGGTACGGATATACTGAGGGAGGCCGTGAAGAACATTCGCGAAGAAATCATACGACTGGGCGGAGAAGTGCGTTTTAATTCGCAGATGTACGATATGAACATTCGGTCCATGCCCGGCGGGGCGGCACTGTCCTCCATCCTCATAAAGCAGATTGACGATGAGGGGAAATACTGCGGAGAGGAAACCATGGAATGTGGACCGGTTGTGCTCGCACTCGGCCACAGTGCCAGAGACACATTCCGAATGCTCAGCGCAAAGGGGATCTGCATGCAGCAGAAACCGTTTTCAATCGGTGTCAGAATTGAGCATCCGCAGGAACTGATTGATCGTGCCCAATACGGTGCGCCGGCAGGCGAGCTGGGACTTGCGCCGGCAGATTACAAGATAAATCACAGATGCCAAAACGGCAGAGGCGTGTACACCTTCTGTATGTGCCCCGGAGGAGAAGTCATAGTCGCATCTTCGCAGGAAGGCGGTGTTGTGACAAACGGAATGAGCTATCGGGACAGAGCGAGCGGAGCCGCAAACAGTGCTTTGCTGTGCGATGTCCGTGTGACGGATTTCGGCTCGGAAGATGTGCTTGCAGGCGTGGAATTCCAGGAAAAATACGAAAGACTTGCATTCCAAAACGGAGGCGGGAATTATCACGCTCCGAAGTCAACCTGGGGCAGGCTCAGAGATTCAAAAGCACCCGAAGTCGAAGGATCCCTGCCGGAATTTGCGGCACAGGCATTCCGCGAGGCCATGCCGCATCTCGGAAAGAAAATCAAGGGCTTCGATGACGATGCTGCCATTGTTACCGCGGTGGAAACAAGGAGTTCGTCGCCGGTCAGAATCATAAGAGACGAAAGCATGCAGGGACAAATGCAAAACGAAGCGGAAACGGTGATTCTTGATGGACTTTATCCGTGCGGAGAGGGTGCGGGATATGCCGGAGGAATTACTTCCGCCGCCGTGGACGGAATCAGAGCTGCGGAAGCAATTATCAGAAAATACAGGGTGTAAACCCTGCTGCAAAAAACCGAAATATTAAACGCCGGGGCTTGAAAGCTCCGGTTTGTTATGATAGAATAAATTGTTATTAAGATTTACGCGAAATTGTTAAAATTTCAACGAAAGAAGGAATATGCAATGAGTCAAAAAGAAAAGATTATAAATATAGCTGTGATCGCCCATGTCGATGCCGGAAAGTCAACTTTGGTAGACGCTTTCTTGAATCAGAGCGGCGTTTTCAGAGCAAACGAAGAGGTGGTCGACTGCGTTATGGACAGTGATGATATCGAAAGAGAAAGAGGAATCACGATTTACTCCAAGAACTGTTCAATTATGCATAACGATGTAAAGATTAATATCGTGGACACTCCGGGGCACGCGGACTTCAGTTCCGAGGTTGAGCGTATCATGAAAACGGTGGACACCGTTATCCTTCTCGTGGATTCCAGTGAGGGCCCTATGCCGCAGACGAGATTTGTTTTGAAAAAGTCGCTGGAACAGGGAATCAACCCTATTTTGTTTATAAACAAGCTGGACAAGAAGGATGCCAGAATCGACGAGGTTGTTGATGAGGTTTACGAACTTTTCATGGATCTTGAGGCAAACGACGACCAGCTCGACTTCCCGATTTTGTACGGAATCGCGCGTCAGGGGATTGCCGTTAAGGATCCGAAGGATGCGCTCGGCGTTCTGGTTGGAGAAGGCGATGCCAAGATTAAGAAGAGCCCGGCGGGTTACGGCGGACTGGACCTTACACCGCTGTTTGACACAATCATCGAACACTGCAGTCCTTATCCGGATCTTGATGAAGAACCGCTGCAGTTCCAGGTTTCGACGCTTGCTTATGACGACTATATCGGAAGACTGGGAATCGGCAGGGTCACCAAGGGAACCATTAAGGAAGGTCAGACCGTTGCGGTTGCAAAGGCGGACGGGAGCATCGTTTCCCGCAAGGTAAATCAGGTGTTCGTATATAGAGGACTGAAGCGTACGGCCGTACCGGAAGCCCATTGCGGAGATATCGTTGTGGTATCCGGCATATCCGACATTTCGATAGGCGAAACAATCTGCGATCCGAAAGACCCGCAGCCGATGGAAATGATACACATCGAAGAGCCGACACTTTCCATGAACTTCATGGTAAACAAATCCCCGTTTGCGGGCAAGGTCGGCAAATTTGTAACTTCCAGACACATAAGAGAAAGACTGAATAAGGAACTGGAAGTAAATGTGGGACTTGTCGTTGAGGAAACGGATTCTACGGACTGCTTCAAGGTATCGGGAAGAGGTGAGCTGCACCTTTCCATCCTGATCGAAAATATGAGACGTGAGGGCTATGAGCTTGCGGTATCAAAACCGGAGGTGATTCTGCATCGCGACGAAAACGGCAAGCCACTGGAACCGATTGAAGAAGTCGTTATATCTGTGCCGGACGAATATGCCGGAACGGTTATTAATAAATTGAATATGAGAAAAGGCTTAATGAAGCAAATGTCAGGCGAAAACGGTTTTTCGCGCATAGAATATCTTGTGCCGACAAGAGGCCTTCTCGGCTACAGAAGCGAATTCATAAATGATACGAGAGGCGAAGGAACGATGGTCAGAAGATTTGACTCCTTCGACGAGTATAAGGGCGAAATTCCTCAGCGCGTAAACGGCGTTGCGATTGCACAGGAAGAGGGAGTCTGCACACCTTATGCGCTTTTCAACATCGGAGAGAGAGTTCAGATGTTTGTGGAACCGGGAACCAAGGTTTACGAAGGCATGATTGTGGGTATGAATTCAAGAAACGACGACATGGTTGTAAACCCATGCAAGGCAAAGAAAGTGAGCAACATGCGTGCGGCAGGTTCGGATGAGGCGATTAAGCTCAGTCCTGCGAGAACCTTCACCCTTGAAGAGGCCCTGGAATTCATAAACGACGATGAACTTGTTGAGATCACGCCTGACGATATCAGACTGAGAAAGAAACTCCTGCACGAACTTGAAAGAAGAAGAAGCGGCAGGGTTTACGCGGAATAAGTTTTGCACGAACAAGGGAAAGGAGTGAAACCGCAATGAAAATTACGGAAAAAACATGGGAGGCACTCCTGCAATACGGAAAGGATATTCTGCTGGCACTTCTTGTGCTTATTGTGGGAATACTGCTCACCAAAATCATACTGAAGGTTGCACGGAAACTCCTCGACAAAAGTTCGCTGGATGAGTCGGTATATAAATTCTTGCTGAACACGTTGAAATATGTGGTGTATGTGCTGATTTTTATCGTAGTGCTTACCTGCCTCCACGTACCGACAGCTCCGCTTGTAACGGTGCTCGGAGCGGGAGGTGCAGCAATCGCTCTTGCGATGAAGGACAGCCTGGGAAATGTAGCGAGCGGCATCATCATCTTGATCAACCGGCCGTTTATCCGGGGAGATTTTATTGAAACTGCGGGAGCATCCGGAGTCGTTCAGGGAATCGACCTTATGGTTACAACCCTGAAAACATATGACAACAAAATAATTGCGGTTCCGAACGGTGCGATAACCTCATCGGTGTTGGTGAATCACACGAAAGAGGAAACAAGAAGAGTGGACTTTAAGTTCACAGTGGGCTATGATTCGGACCTTTCAAAGGTGAGAGACACGCTTTTGGCTGTCGCAGAGTCGTGCCCGGATGTTTTTAAAACACCGGAGCCGTTTTTCGGAGTTTCGGCACATGGGGACAGTGCAATTGAAATTGAATTCAAAGTCTGGTGCGAAACCCCGAAATACTGGGGTGTAAAATATTACCTGCAGGAGCAGGTTAAGATTGCTTTTGACGAAGCAGACATAAACATACCATATCCGCAGATGGATATTCACATGGTCAAGTAATTTTTTTAGGAGAGAGGAAGAAATGGGAGAAATCAAAAAATTCAAAAGAGTGCTTGTTGCCAACAGAGGCGAGATTGCAATCCGAGTTTTCAGAGCATGCAGAGAGCTTGGGATCCGAACGGTTGCGATTTATTCCGAAGAAGACAAAAATTCTTTATTCAGAACAAAAGCCGATGAAGCTTATCAAATCGGAAAGGGCAAAACTCCGGTCGGCGCTTATCTCAGCATCGACGAAATCATTGCCCTTGCAAAGGCAAAGGGTGTAGACGCAATTCATCCGGGATACGGATTTCTGGCTGAAAATGAAGAATTTGCAAAGACCTGTGCCGATGCCGGAATCGAATTTATCGGGCCTACGGCAGAAATGATGAACAGCCTCGGGGACAAAATTCAGTCCAAAATCGTAGCGCACTCCGTGGGAGTTCCTACAGTTCCGGGCGTTGAGAAAGCAATCGAAACAGAAGCCGAAGCATTGGAATTCGCAAATTCATGCGGTTATCCCGTTATGCTCAAGGCAGCTGCCGGCGGCGGCGGACGAGGAATGAGAATCGTAAGAAGCGAAGAAGAACTTCTTCCACAGTTCCGTTCCGCGCGTTCCGAAGCAGCGAAAGCTTTCGGCATTGACGATATTTTCATTGAAAAATACCTTGAGAACCCAAAGCACATCGAAGTGCAGATTTTGGGTGACAAGGAAGGCAATATCGTTCATCTTTATGAACGTGACTGCTCCATCCAGAGAAGACACCAGAAGGTTATCGAATTTACGCCGGCGCTCTGCCTGACCGATGAGCAGCGCAGCGCAATCTGTGAAGACGCGATTAAAATCGCAAAGGCAGTAAATTATCGCTCCGCAGGTACGGTTGAATTCCTGCTTGACCACACGACAGGCAAGCATTATTTCATCGAAATGAATCCTCGCATTCAGGTTGAACATACCGTAACGGAAATGGTTACGGGAATCGACATCGTGCAGGCACAGATTCTTATTGCAGAGGGTCACAGACTCGACAGCAGGGAAATCGGAATCAAGGGTCAGGACGATATCAAGGTTACCGGACACGCAATCCAGTGCAGAATCACTGCGGAAGATCCGGCAAACGACTTCATGCCGGATACAGGAACAATCGAATCCTACCGTTCACCGGGCGGATTCGGAATCAGACTTGACGGCGGCAACGGATTCCAGGGATCCACGATCACGCCGTTCTACGATTCCTTGCTTCTTAAGGTAACATCGTTCGGAAGAGATTTTGACGATACGAGAAGAAAGGCTATCCGTGCACTCGGTGAAACCATCATCAAGGGCGTAAAGACGAATATTCCTTTCATGCTCAATGTACTGAATCACCCGACTTTTGCCGCAGGTGAATGTGATACCGGATTTATCGCAAACACTCCGGACCTGCTTGACATCGGCAAGGTACAGGATACCGAACTGAGAGTCATTGAATTCCTCGGCAATAAGTTTGTAAACGAAACAAAAGGCAGGAAGAGAAGCTACAACGTACCGGTATTCCCGAAGTTCAAGAGCGAAGAAATTGCGGACCTTCAGGGCAGAGGAACCAAACAGCTTTTCGACGAAATGGGCGCAAAGGACTTTACACAGTGGGTAAGAAAACAGCAGAGACTTTTTGTGACAGATACCACTATGCGTGATGCCCAGCAGTCCCTCATGGCTACCCGCGTAAGAACCGTTGATATGGAAAAAATCGCTCCGGCGGTTTCCGTATACGGACGCAAGCTTTTCTCACTCGAAATGTGGGGCGGGGCTACCTTTGATACGGCGTACCGTTTCCTCAAGGAAGATCCGTGGGAAAGACTCGAAGTGCTTCGCGAAAGGTGCCCGAACATCCTCATGCAGATGCTTATCAGAGGTGCAAATGCCGTTGGATACAAGAACTATCCGGACAATGTAATCCGTGAGTTTGTAAAACAGTCTGCAAAATCCGGAATCGACGTATTCCGTATTTTCGACTCACTCAACTGGATTCAGGGCATGGAAGTTGCACTTGACGAAACTCTCAATCAGGGCATGATCGCGGAACCTTGCCTCTGCTATACCGGAGATATTCTGGATCCGTCCAGAACCAAATACACGCTTGATTACTATGTAAGAATGGCAAAAGAACTCGAAAAACGCGGGGCTCACATCCTCGGCATCAAGGATATGTCGGGACTTCTCAAGCCAACCGCTGCTTCGAAGCTGATCGGAACGCTCAAGCAGGAAATCGGTATTCCGATTCATCTGCATACGCACGACACTTCCGGAAACGGAGTTGCTACCGTGCTTATGGCAGCACAGGCAGGCGTTGACATCGTGGATGCGGCATTTAACTCCATGTCCGGACTTACATCGCAGCCGGCACTTAACTCCATCGTTGCGTCCTTGCAGAATTCCGACAGAGATACAGGCCTTGATTCGGACGGACTTCAGAAAATCAGTGAATACTGGAGAGATGTTCGTCCGGTATACAAAGAATTCGAATCCGAACTTCAGACCGCTTCCGCTGAAATCTACAAGTATGAGATTCCGGGTGGTCAGTACTCCAACCTTCAGGCACAGGTTGAATCCTTCGGTCTCGGCCACAAGCTGAAAGAAGTAAAGGATATGTACAAGGCTGTAAACATGATGCTCGGCGATATCGTAAAGGTTACACCGTCATCAAAGGTTGTAGGCGACCTTGCAATCTTTATGGTTCAGAACGGACTGACTCCGGAAAACATCGTGGAAAAGGGTGCAAACATCGACTTCCCGGATTCCACGGTTTCCTACTTCGAAGGTATGATGGGACAGCCGGAAGGCGGATTCCCGGAAGACATTCAGAAAGTTGTTCTCAAGGACAAAAAGCCGATTACCTGCAGACCGGGAGAACTCCTGGAACCGGAAGATTTCGAAGCAATCAGAAAGAAATTGCAGGATGAGCTGGAACTCGAAGGAACCGACAGAGAAGTCATTTCCTATGCTCTGTATCCGAAGGTATTCGAGGATTACATCAAGTCCATCCGCAAGGAAGGATCCTTCCGTTACATGGGTTCGGATATCTTCTTCCACTCACTCGAAGAAGGGGAAACCTGCGAAGTTAAGGTTAAAGACGGCGTAAATCTCATGGTTAAACTTCAGGAGGTTCGTCCGGTTGACAATGACGGCTTCCGCGAAGCAATTTTCGAAGTTAACGGAAACCGCCGTATCATAAAGATTAAAGACAAAACAGTAACCGTAAACTCTTCCAACTCGGTTCTTTATGCAAATGAAGACAATCCGATGGAAGTCGGCGCTAATATCCCGGGCAACATCATCAAGGTGCTCGTTAAGGAAGGCGAAACGGTCGCTGCCAACCAGCCGATTGCTGTAATCGAGGCCATGAAGATGGAAACAAACATCATCGCAAGAGAAGGCGGAGTTGTTGAAAGAATCTATGTTTCCGAGGGACAGCAGGTGAAGGCCGGTGAAATGGTTGCAAAGCTGAAGTAATTCATTCGCCACGCTTTAAAAAATCAAATCAGACAGCCGATTTTGCCCCTGCCCGGTATGGGGCAGGCAAAGTCGGCTTTTTTAAATAGGAGGAAACAGAATGTTATATGAGAGTACTCGCGGCAGTTTAGACAGAATGACCGGAGCGCAGGCCATCATCCGTGGCATTGCCGCGGATAAGGGACTTTATGTGCCGGTTCAAGTCCCTGCGCTGCCGTTTGACATTGCGGAGGCGGCAGCGCGGATGGCCGCCGGAAAAATTGGATACAAAGATGTTGCCTTTCAGGTAATCGGAGCGTTTTTTGATGACTTTACGCAGGAAGAAATGCACAGCTGCATCGAGGGTGCGTATGATTCAAAATTCACGGTACCCGACATCGTCGAACTGAAGCAGGCGGGAGGAGCGCGGTTCCTGGAACTTTACCACGGCAAGACTGCGGCATTCAAGGATATGGCGCTGTCAATCCTGCCGTATCTGATGACGACCGCCTGCCGCAAAGAAGGCGAAAAATCCAAAATCTGCATTTTGACGGCAACATCCGGAGATACGGGAAAGGCCGCACTCGAAGGCTTTGCGGATGTACCGGGAACCGAGATTATCGTGTTTTACCCGTCTGAAGGTGTAAGCCGGGTGCAGGAAAGACAGATGATAACCCAGACCGGTGCGAACACCCATGTTTTTGCGATTCGCGGAAACTTTGACGATGCACAGACCGGGGTTAAGAAAATTTTTGCGAATGACGCATTTGCCGGCAGACTTGCCGAAATGGGAATCAAGCTTTCCTCAGCAAACTCCATCAATGTCGGAAGACTTGTGCCGCAGGTGGCATATTATGTATACAGCTATTTGAAACTTGTGGCGGACGGAACCCTCAAGGCCGGCGAACCGATGAACGTAACAGTTCCGACCGGAAATTTCGGAAACATTCTGGCAGCATATTATGCAAAACTGATGGGAATTCCGGTAAACAAATTCATATGTGCGTCAAACGACAACAAGGTTTTGACGGATTTCATCAGAAGCGGGGTTTACGATATCCGCAGCGAAGTCAGAAGTTTTTACTGCACGAACTCACCATCAATGGACATTCTGATTTCCAGTAACCTCGAAAGACTGCTGTATCTTTTGAGTGGCAGAGACGGAAATCTTATTGCGGAATGGATGAAATCCTTGGAAAGCAGCAAACGCTACGAAGTTTCCGAAAGCGTTAAAGCGGCACTCGGTGATTTCTACGGCGGATTCTGCACGGAGGAAGACGCGGTTGCCGCGATTGCGAAGATGTGGTCTGAAAACGGCTACCTCATGGACACGCATACGGCGGTTGCATACAAGGTTTATGAGGACTATGTGAAAGAAACGGGTGACAAGACATCTACGGTAATCGCATCGACGGCGAGCGCATATAAATTTGCGGAAAGCGTTGCAAAGGCCTGCGGAATCGGCCCATGCAAGGACGGATTTGAATATGTCAAGGCACTTGCGGAGAAGACGGGCGTTGCAATTCCGTACGGGCTTTGCGATTTGGACAAAAAGCCGGTACTTCACAAGGGCGTGATCGCTTCCGGCCAAATGCAGGAAGCCGTATTGGAGGCACTCAGGTAATGAAAGATTTTGCACATGAAAGACTGCCGCGAGGGTATGAACTGTACGAAACGGTCGACCTCGCCGGAAAAGCGATGAAAGTGATGGCAATCTTTGTGGTTCTGCTTACGCTTGGCATGGTTTTGTGGGGAATCCTCCTTTCCGGACATCCCGTTTCCGAAGCCTTTCAGATGGAAGCCTTTCGGATTGCCTTTGCCGCCGGGGGAATGATAATGGGCATGGTCGTTTACCTTTTTGTGCACGAGGGTGTTCATGGATTCTTTATTAAAATGTTCAGCGGAACTGCACCTTTTTACGGAAAAGACCTCAAAAAAGGCATGTTTTATGCCGGAAGCAGCTGTTTTTTCGGTAAAACCGCCTATGTGACAATCGCGCTTGCCCCGCTTGTCATTTGGGGAATTGTGATTGCAATCATGCTTTCGGAACTTTCGACAAACGCACCGCAGTACTGGTGGTATTTGTATATGATACAGATTTTTAACTTCACGGGGGCTGCAGGTGACTTGTACATTGCGTGCCGAACGCTCGGAATGCCGAAAGAAGTTCTGGTGCAGGACAGCGGCACGGCGATGAAATTTTTCCTGCCGACAAACATATAGTGACACAACAAAAATCATCCGCTTGGCAGTGGAACCGGAAATTTCTACCGCCGAGCGTTTTTTTGCCCGAATTTTCCGGGAAGGTTTTTTTATTTGGGTGCCTGACTTCGACATATTTCGCCAAGGCCGTGTTGTATTATGGTAATGCGAGGTAGACAAGTGGTTATTTACGGAGAATATCTTTTTCTGGAAAACTTTATTACGGGAGGCATCCTGCTTTTCTTTACGGTAAAGCTTCTGAACCGCAGGTTTTCCCGCATTCGCCTTTTTATAGGAGCTGCAATGTGCGGAGCGGCGGGATTTGCAATTTTTCTGCCTATGGCGGGTATAGCGGGCATTTTGATGCAAGTCGGAATTGCCGCGTCAGCCGTATTCCTCGGACTGGGAGCAAAAACAGCAAAAGAGTTGCTCGCCCAAACAGCCATTTTTATGGCGCTAACCCTGATATCGGGCGGAGGTGTCATGGCACTTATGCTGTGGCAGGAAATTCCTTCGGTGTCGGGGGCAGGAGCACTCTACATCCCGCCGCTGACCTATTTGAGGCTGATCTGCTTCGGAATTCTTGCCTTCGGTTTCTCATACCTGATAGTCAAGTTGATACAACAGGTCAGACTGAACATCGGGCTGTGCGATGAGGCCGAGATTCGAATAGAAGGACAGACGATTTTGCTGCGAGCTATGATTGATACCGGCAATTACCTCAAAGAACCGATAAGCGGCAGATCCGTCGCACTGATTGGGAAGAATGCCGCAGGGAAACTTGAAAAACTGAAATGCAAAGAACGCTATGCTTTGATTCCGTTTCATTCTGTGGGAAGCCGAAACGGGATGCTGGAGGGAATGCGTACCGACAGCATTTATTACCGGGGAAATGAAGTACGGAATGCCGTGATTGCATTTTATGAGAATGACTTTGAAGACATCGATATGATTTTGGGTAGAGATTTTTTGGACAGGGGGCTTTCAAATGAATAGATTACATAGCTTTGCGGATGCAATGAGAAGCAGATTGAAACTTTGGATTTTTCTGCGATTTGGGCAGAAACGGAAAGGAATTTTTTACATAGGCGGAAGCGATGTGCTGCCACCGCCGCTGAGCCACGACGAGGAAAGCCGCATGCTGGAGGAATACGCAAAAGGAAGCATGGAAGCAAGAAGCGTTTTGATTGAGCACAACCTGAGACTTGTGGTTTATATAGCAAAGAAATTTGAAAATGCCGGTGTAAATGTGGAAGATCTGATTTCCATCGGCACAATCGGATTGATCAAGGCAGTGAATACTTTTAAACTCGAGAAAAATATCAAACTTGCGACCTACGCTTCAAGATGCATAGAAAACGAAATCTTGATGTACCTCAGAAGAAGCACTAAGCTCAAAAGCGAAGTCAGTCTCGATGAGCCGTTGAACGTGGATTGGGACGGAAACGAACTGCTCTTGAGCGATATATTGGGGACGGACAACGATGTGGTCTATCACAGGCTGGAAGAGGAAGTCAACCGCAAACTGCTGTATGGAGCAATGGCAAAGCTCGAGCCGCGGGAGAAAGAACTGATGGAAATGCGATTCGGCCTGAAAAGCGGAAAAGAAATGACACAGAAGGAGGTTGCGGATAAATTGGGAATTTCACAGTCCTACATATCGCGATTGGAGAAAAGAATCATAGTGAGACTTCGCCGCGAGATTAAAAAACTCGGGTGAGGCGAAAGCCCGGACATAACAAAGACTGCCTGCATGGTCTTAATTGGCAGGTATGCAAAACGCCGCTGCAGTACATAACTAAAACAAAAAGGAATGGTGTATGGACTATGGTAAGCAAGGTTGAAATATGCGGCGTGAACACGGCCAAACTGCCTCTTTACAAAGACGGCGAAATGATGGAAATGATAGAAAAGATTCATGCGGGAGACAAGGAGCTCAGAGATGAATTCATAAAAGGAAACCTGAGATTGGTTCTCAGCGTAATACAGCGGTTTTCGGGCCGCGGGGAAAATCCGGACGATCTTTTTCAGGTAGGCTGCATAGGGCTTATCAAAGCGTTGGACAATTTTGACACGAGTCACGGCGTTAAGTTCTCGACCTATGCCGTTCCGATGATTATCGGGGAAATCAGGCGCTATCTGAGAGACAATAATTCCATAAGAGTTTCAAGGTCGATGAGAGATCTTGCATACAAAGCACTTCAGACCAAGGAACAGCTGGCAGCTAAGCTTCTGCGCGAACCGACGGTTTCTGAAATCGCAAAGGCTATGGACGCAAAGAGAGAGGATGTGGTGATGGCTCTGGAATCCATACAGGAACCGGTGTCCCTCTACGAGCCGGTATTTCACGATGACGGGGACGCAATCTACGTTATGGATCAGGTACAAGACAGCAAAAACACGGATGTCAAATGGATCGAAAACATTTCGCTCTCGGAAGCAATGAAAAAACTTTCTCCGCGCGAAAGGCATATACTCAATATGCGATTTTTTGAAGGAAAAACACAGATGGAAGTGGCCGAGGAAATATCCATTAGTCAGGCACAGGTTTCGCGCCTGGAAAAAAACGCCTTAAAATACATGAGAAAATATGTATAAAACGATTTTGGAAAAAATACCGACTGTTTGCATTATCAGGCAGTCGGTTTTGTGTTGAATTATTCGGTGAAATGTGGTTAAATAGAAGATGTGAATATTTATCAACAGTTCTGCCGGCTCATTTGCGGGCGGCGGATTTTTCTCATGGGAGGATAGAATGATATATACAAAAGAAGTTGAAAACATGTGTCCGGTAAACAAAGGCGCATATCACGGTCCTGCTCCGATTCCGCAGGAAGGAAAATGGACGCAGGTTAAGGAAATCAGCGATATTTCGGCATTGACACACGGTGTCGGCTGGTGTGCACCTCAGCAGGGAGCATGCAAGCTCACGCTGAATGTGAAGAACGGAATCATTGAAGAAGCTTTGGTCGAAACGATAGGATGCTCCGGCATGACACATTCGGCGGCAATGGCAGGAGAAATCCTCATCGGCAAAACTTTACTCGAAGCCCTGAATACAGACCTTGTGTGTGACGCAATCAATACTGCGATGAGAGAACTTTTTCTGCAGATTGTATACGGAAGAAGCCAGTCGGCATTTTCAGAAGGCGGACTTGCAGTAGGTGCAGGTCTTGAAGACCTCGGAAAAGGAACCAGAAGCCAGGTCGGAACCATCTATTCCACGAAGGCAAAGGGGCCGAGATATTTGGAACTTGCGGAAGGATACATAACCGAGGTTGCTCTCGATGAAGAGAACAATATCATCGGTTACAAGTATGTAAACATCGGCAAGATGATGGATGCGATCAAAGCGGGAACAGACCCGATGCAGGCAATCGAAAAAGCAAGCGGTAAGTACGGCAGATTCGATGAAGCAGCGAAGGTTATCGATCCGAGACAGGAATAGGAGGCACCGAAGATGATTACATTTGAAAATTACGACAGAAAAATCGAAAAAATAAACAGGGTGCTTTCTGCATACGACATTTCTTCACTTGAGGATGCCAAGGCAGTCTGCGAAGAAAAGGGAATCGCCCCATACAAAATCGCAAAGGAAATTCAACCGATCTGCTTTGAGGATGTATGCTGGGCATATGTTGCCGGCGCGGCTATCGCAATCAAGAAAGGTACAGTTCATGCAAGTGACGCGGCACGCGCAATCGGCGAAGGCCTTCAGGCATTCTGCCTTCCGGGTTCCGTCGCAGAAGACAGAAAAGTCGGGCTCGGACACGGAAACCTTGCGGCGATGCTTCTCAGCGAGGAAACCGAGTGCTTTGCATTCCTTGCGGGACACGAATCCTTTGCTGCGGCAGAAGGTGCAATCGGTATAGCCAAATCGGCAAACAAAGTGCGCACGAAGCCGCTGAGGGTTATTCTCAACGGTCTCGGAAAAGATGCGGCACAGATTATTTCAAGAATCAACGGATTCACTTATGTGCAGACACAGTTTGATTATTACACGGGTGAACTTTCGGTTGTAAAAGAAATCCCGTATTCCAAGGGTGAACGCAAGGAAGTCCGCTGCTACGGCGCGGATGATGTGCGTGAGGGCGTAGCAATCATGCATAAGGAAGGCGTGGATGTTTCCATCACCGGAAATTCCACAAATCCAACGCGCTTCCAGCATCCGGTTGCAGGCACTTACAAGAAAGAGTGCATTGAGCAGGGAAAGAAGTATTTCTCAGTAGCCAGCGGTGGCGGTACAGGAAGAACCCTTCATCCGGACAACATGGCAGCAGGTCCTGCTTCCTACGGGATGACGGACACCATGGGAAGAATGCATTCGGATGCCCAGTTTGCAGGTTCCTCATCGGTACCGGCACATGTAGCCATGATGGGCTATGTCGGCATGGGCAACAACCCGATGGTCGGTGCGACCGTAGCGGTTGCGGTGGCTGTGGAAGAAGCCATGAAATAGACACGGAGGATAAGATATGAAAAAGAGTTTGGCACTTCTGCTGGTAGCGGCTCTCCTGCTGGGTGTATTTGCACTCATCGGATGCAACAAACCGGCAGGTACGGATGCACAGCAGCTTTCCGTCTGTCTCATCGTTCCGTATTCCTTCGGAGACAAATCATTCAATGACTCCGCTCTGGAAGGCGCAGAACGTCTCAAAGAAGATTACGGAATCAAGTTGAACACAATCGAGTGCAAGAATGAAGGTTATAAGCAGAACATGATGAACGCAGCAGAAGAAAACGATTTCGTTATTCCGATAGGCTGGGAGTTCAGCGAGATTAAGAGTGTGGCCGAGGAATATCCGGATACGAAGTTTATCTGGATCGACAATGTGGTTGACGGCATTGAAAGCAGCCCGAATATCTTGTGCATTACCTATAAGCAGAATGAAGGGGCATTCCTGGCAGGCTACATCGCTGCAAGAATGTCACAGACCAATGCAATCGGTGCAGTCGGAGGCGATGATTCGGAAGTTATAAACGACTTCATGACGGGCTATGAGCAAGGCGCAAAGTATGCGAACGCCGGAATAAACATATACACAAATTATGCCGGGGATTATGAAAATCCGCAAAAAGGTAAGTTCTGTGCGGAAAAGCTTCACCAAAAAGGAGCGGACGTTATCTTCCAGGTGGCAGGCAATACCGGAAACGGTGTTTTCCAGGCAGCAAAGGAAGACGGCTTCTATGCGATAGGCGTGGATCAAGACCAGAAAATTTCCGCTTCCGAATACGATGATGTAATTATCTGCTCTGTGAAAAAGGAAGTGGGAAATTCCATATACGATACAATCCGTGCATTCATAGAGGACGAAACCTGGAACGGAGGACAGAACCGTGTATGCGGAATGGACGAAGGTTATATATCCATAGCATACGGAAACAGCGAGTCAAAACAACAGATATCCGAGGATTTGAAAAACGATGTTGCTGCTTTGGCGAAAAAAATTGCAGGCGGAACTATCGTCGTAGAATCAAGTAAATAAAAGCAAAGGGGACAAAAAATGAAGAAAAGTTTAAAATTATTGTTGATGTTTTCACTGTGTTTGGGAGTTATTATGCTTTGCGGATGTTCCGGCAGAAGCAGTGACCTCTATGAGGGGCTGGATTACGATGAACTCGTTTCACTTCCGGACTACAACGAGTACACGGTTGAACCGATAAAGGTTAATATTACGGACAGTAAAATCGACGCTGAAATCGACAGCAGGCTGGAATCTGCAGGCACAGAGAAGGAAGTAACCAAGGGAACCGTTGAAAAGGGGGATAAGGTTACAATTTCCTTCAAGGGAACTCTGGAAGACGGAACAACTTCCGATGGGATGCAGAGCGATTCCTATCCCCTCACTCTCGGAAGCGGCAGCATGATTGACGGTTTTGAAGAGGGTATTTACGGTGCAAAAATAGGGGAAACACTTACGCTCAATTTGAAATTCCCTGACCCATACAAGAACAATGAGGAACTTTCCGGAAAGCCCGTTACATTTGAAATTAAAGTTTTAAACAAGCTGGTTAAGCAGAAAGCAACCTTGAACGAAGAATTTGTCAAGGCAAACAGCGAGGCAAAAACCGTTGACGAGTACAGAAAACTTATTGCCGATGAACTCGAAAAGCAGGAATATCAGGATAGTGAAAACAATCGCAAAACCGAGTTATTCCAGAAAATTGCCGACAATACGGAAGTAAAGAGCGTTCCGGATGAAATCAAGGAATATGAAAAAACCACCTGCGTCGAAGCTTATCAGAAGTCCTGTGAAAACTACGGAATTACATGGGATGAATTCCTTGAAGGCATGAAGATGACCCAGGAAGAATTTGACGAGCAGCTTGAAACTTATGCAGAAGAAATGGGTAAATATAAGATGATTGCCTATGCAATTGCCGACAAAGAAGATGTTTCCGTATCCCAGAAAGAAGTGATTGAAACACTTCTTTCCATGACAGGTGCAGATTCTGAGGAAGCATTTGAGAAGTCTTACGGTGTCACAACTGAAGAATATGCAAAGACATTCAACAGCTACGGAATGAAGGTCTCCATGCTGCTTGACTCTTCGCTTCAGAAAATTTACGAGAGATTATCGAAATAAGCGCAGCATTTTGCTTACGGGAAGGCCACGAGTATGGCCTTCTCGTTTTTTTGTCATAGATCAGGTACAGACAGCATATAGTTATTACAAACAAAGGGGAGGAATCAATATGCTGAGTACGGACAAACTTAAGAATAAAGAGGTAATTAACATCTATGACGGACGAAGTATCGGATTTGTCAGTGACATAGAAGTTAACATTGAAAAAGGGACAATAGAGGGCATCGTCATACCTTCCGAAAGAGGCTTTTTCGCCTTTTTCGGCAAAAACGAAGAGGATATGCTGATAACCTGGGACAAGGTCCGAACGGTAGGAGACGATGTGATTTTGGTAGACATGCAGGAGCCGATATAGTATAATAAAAGAAAAAATTCAGATTCGCTTTTATTGAAAAAAGGAGAAGTGCCATATGAAATGCCCATTCTGCAGCAATGCTGACACAAAGGTAATTGATTCCCGCCCGACGGAAGAAGGGTATGCCATCAGAAGACGCCGCGGATGCGACAACTGCGGAAAACGTTTCACAACATACGAAAAGGTTGAAGAAACGATTCTTATGGTAGCAAAGAAGGACGCAAGACGCGAAGTTTTTGACAGAAACAAGATTTTGAACGGAATCGTTAAGGCATGCGAAAAAAGACCTGTCAGCATGACCCAGATTGAGGGCATGGTGGATGACATCGAAAAAACTTTGAATAACCTTATGGAGAAAGAGGTGACAAGCGACTATATAGGCGAACTTGTCATGGAGCAGCTTAAGAAAGTGGATGAAGTGGCATATGTCAGATTTGCGTCGGTATACAGACAGTTTACGGATGTGAATACTTTCATAAGAGAAATAGAAAAACTAATCGGAAAGCAGGAAAAGTAAACATGGGACAGAAGATTTTTCAGATTGCGGTGGACGGACCGAGCGGCGCGGGAAAATCAACGATCGCAAAGAACGTAGCGAAGAAACTGGGAATAGAATATATTGATACCGGAGCAATGTACAGGGCGGTCGGTCTCAAGATGCATAGGCTCGGCATCCCAATGGAGGAGACGCAGCCACTGCTTACCATGCTTGCGGATACGGATATTGATTTTTCGGACGAGCATATTTTTCTCGACGGTGAAGATGTGAGCGAGCTGATAAGAACGCAGGAAATCTCCAAGGCGGCATCGGATTGTTCGGCGTTTGCATCTGTAAGAAGGAAGCTTGTTGACCTACAGCAAAAGATGGCAAAATCAAAAAGCGTAATCATGGACGGAAGAGACATCGGCACTGTTGTTCTCAAAGATGCACCATATAAATTTTTCCTTACCGCAAGTGATGAGGAGAGAGCCAGAAGAAGATATGAAGAGCTCAAGGCGAAAGGTCAGAATCTGAGTTTTGAAGAGGTTCTGAAACAGCTTCGGGAACGTGATTACAATGATACAACCAGAGAAGTGACGCCGCTTCGCAAAGCAGACGATGCCGAAGAAATCGACAGCACCGATATGGATATACAGGAAGTTGTCGATTATATATGCGGCAAAGTACAATAGAAGAATAAACAAAGTCCCCCGGGGAAAAATAGGATTGCAAGGGGGATTTTTTTTATGAGTAGAAAAGAGCTGAGGATGGAATGGGAAAATGAGGCACTTGTATCGCAATTCCGCAAAAGAACGGAATTGCTGCTCGCGCTTTTTACTGCACTGGTCCTTTTGCTTTTGATGCGGCTTTTTTACGTGCAGATAGACTGCCATGAAAGCTTTGAGGGAGCCGTAAAATCCCAATATGAGATACCGGTTTCGGGGTTTGATACGGAATATAATTTCTATTACATCATTGAGAAATCAAGAGAAGACCGGGAGCTGAAGAACCTGCTTGCAGATGGCGGAGCAAAAGACATAACAAAAGAGTCTTCACGGTACTCGGTGTACGAGATGAAGACTCACAATTCGGTGCTGAACCGAAAACTCAGGCAGGATTACGGTGCGTACGCATTCCGAAATTACACGGCCCTTAGGCAAAGGCATAATGCCGCCAAGGGAAAAAAGTTTGTCATAATCGTGTATGCGGATGCGGCGGGAAAAATCATTCCGGGGATTTCGCCGGAGATTCGAGAGCAATCTTAAGTTTTTCAAGTGATTTTTTTTCGATTCTTGAGACATAGGAGCGGCTGATTCCAAGCCATTTTGCAATTTCACGCTGCGGTTTGGGTTCGCTTCCGTCAAGGCCATACCTGGCAATGATAATCTTCTTTTCACGGGAAGAGAGACAGGAATCAATGGCCTCGTAGAGCTTACCAACTTGTATTTTTAGACTTATTAAGTCAACGATTTCATCGCTGTCCGTTCCGAGAATATCGTTGAGACTGATTTCATTACCGTCCTTGTCGGTGCCGATGGGCAGGCTGAGCGAAACCTCTCGGCTGATGCGTTTCGAGGCTCGGATGCTCATGAGAATTTCGTTTTCGATGCACTTTGCGGCATAAGTGGCAAGGCGGGTGGACTTGCCGGAGGAATAAGTATTGACGGCTTTGATAAGTCCAATCGTTCCGATGGAAATCAAGTCATCTTGACCGGCACCGGGGCTTATGTATTTTTTTGCAATATGGGCTACCAGCCGGAGGTTCCGCTCTATTAGAACCTTGCGGGCGTTCGGATCGTTTTTTGCCAACAATTCAACATAATGTTGTTCTTCTTTTTCAGTAAGTGGATTGGGAAAGGAACTGCTCATTTATGTAACCCCCTCTTTCGGTTTTATCTATATGCGGAAAAAACCTGCAAGGTGCTTGGCAACCCGAAAAAGTGCCCGTACCTATTTTCAAGGGGGGAATATTACCGGAGTGCGTGCTTATCTGTTTTCGAAAGATAAGCAGTCAGTGCACTCGATTTTTGTAGGGTTTGCTTCGTGTGTGCCTACTGTGATGGCATCAAGAGAGCAAAGATTTTTCACACCTTCGTGATGCCTGCACTTATCAACGGTGCAGCGGATTGTCTGATTACAATTGTGTTCCATAATTATCGCCTCCTTTTCCTTAAGTATTATGACCGAAAAATCACAAAATAATACGGCGAGAATGCTTGTGCTTGAAGCAAAAAAATGCTATAATTTTTTAATATAGTGTGTTCTGATAGAATGGGATTGATGTGTTTAGACACAAGGGTTTTTCACTCCGAATGAAGGGGGGAAAACCAAAGATGAAGATTAAAATGCTGCCACAGGAAGAAAGACCTGTGGAAAAAGCTGTTTTTAACGGCGTTTCATCGCTTACAAATACGGAACTTCTGGCAGTCCTGCTTGGCTCCGGAACCCGGAAAAAATCCGCACTCGGCCTTGCGGAAGACATCCTTTCGGCAGATGAGAGAGGCCTTGCTTTTCTTGCCGGATGTACGGCAGACGAACTGATGAAAATAAACGGGGTCGGGAATATGAAAGCGGTGAGGGTGCTTGCCGGAGTTGAACTGGGAAAACGCATTGCAGCCGGACCTATGAACCGAAAAAAATCGATACATCACTCTGACGATGTGGCGAACCTTTTCATGAAGGAACTTCGTCATGAAAAAAAAGAAGCATTTAAAGCGGTGCTTCTTAACGCGAAGGGCGAGATTTTATCGATAGAAACGGTGTCAATAGGAGATTTGACCATGGCACCGGTTCATCCGCGCGAAGTCTTTTGTCAGGCGGTGAAGAAGAGCGCTGCGGCGGTGATTTTTGTTCACAATCATCCAAGCGGAGATCCCACACCCAGCGATGATGATATTGAAACAACCAAAAGACTCATTGCCTGCGGCGAGCTTTTGGGAATTAAGGTTGTCGACCACATCGTAATCGGAGACAACGCATATCGCAGCATAGCGGGTGTATTACAGGAGTAAATGTGACAGAAAAACAATTGTCTGAGATATAATGGAGGTATTAAAATGTGCAGTTTATTTAAAGCTAAAGATATGGGAATCGATTTAGGCACAGCGAATACGCTTATCTATGTAAAGGGTAGCGGAATCGTGCTCAATGAGCCATCGGTAATCGCTGTTGACAGCAGAGGGGGAAAAACACTTGCAGTTGGTGCTGCCGCAAAAGAAATGCTTGGAAAAGCACCCTCCAATATTTCTGTTGTAAGACCGCTTCAGGATGGCGTTATTTCGGATTTCGACAGAACGGCTGATATGCTGAAGTCATTTTTGGAAGCTGCTTTAAAGATCAAAAGAATAAGAAATTTCAGAGTTGTTGTGGGTGTTCCGAGCGGGGTTACGGAAGTGGAAAAGAGAGCCGTTGAAGAAATCGTAAGGCAGATGGGAGCAACGGAAGTATTCATTCTCGAAGAACCGATGGCAGCTGCAATCGGTGCCGGGATGCCGGTCGACGGAACGAACGGCTGCATGATAGCGGACATCGGCGGTGGCACTACGGACGTTGCGATTATCGCTCTCGGCGGCGTGGTAACGAGCACCTCCATAAGACACGCCGGGGATAAGATGAATGAGGCGATTATTCAGTACATGAGAAAAAGACATGCTCTGCTTATCGGCGAGCGTACGGCGGAAAAACTGAAAATTAACATCGGCTGTGCATGCTTGGATGAAGATGAAGACGGCAATGAGGTAATCGTATCGATGGATGCCAGAGGAAGAGACATTATCTCCGGCCTTCCTAAGACACTCAGTGTAACAAACAAGGACATGATGATTGCTCTTCAGGAATCCCTTGATATCATAATTGATGCAATCAAAACCACAATCGAGAAAGCACCTCCTGAAATTGCCGCGGACATCGCAGAACGAGGCATGCTCCTTTCCGGCGGCGGCGGTAAAATATACAATTTGGACAAATTGATAAAGAAGAGAACAGACATGGATGTCAAAGTTGCAGACAATGCTTTTGAGGCTGTTGCAGTAGGTACGGGAATGAGCCTTGATGACATCGAAAAACTTAAGATTTATGCCCAAAACGACAAAAAGAGATAAAAAGAGACAAACGATATGAGATGGATTAGAGAGCACAAATTAATATCGGCACTGTTGGCAATTTTGCTTGCACTTGTGATCATTTTCTGTGTTTCCGTTGCGCGCGGTGGGGCAGACAGCAGCGCAACGGATGTCGTGAGCAAGGGAATGAATGTGGTTTCCGGGGGACTTTCATCGGTTGCTGACACGATTAAAAAAAATGTATTCGGAATTTTTGCCTACAAGAAACTTGAAGCTGATATAGAAGAACTTCAAAAGGAAAACAATTCTTTAAAAAGACAGCTCGCGGAAGCCAAAATCGAAAAGGAACAGCTCGATCAGCTTGAAGAACTTTCGCAGCTTCTCAATTACGAATACACGAAAAAAGAATTTAAGATTGTTTCCGCCGATGTTACTTCGCTTGACGGTGCAAATTGGACAAACGTATTTACGATAAACATCGGCAGTGAAATGGGCGTTGAAGTCGGGGATGCGGTCGTGAACGGCATGGGTCTTGTCGGTAAGATTCAGGATACGGGAAAAGGCTGGTCAAAAGTGACTTCAATCATAGACGATAACAGCAAAGTCAGCTTCAAACTGGCAAGAGACAGCAAACAGCTCGGTGTTGTCGCAGGCAACGCAATGGGAGAAGTAAGCGGATACATGCTTGACAGCGGGTCTTTGGTTTCGCAGGGGGATACGATTATCACATCAGGACTGGGAACCTATCCTGAAGGATTGGAAATCGGAACCGTGCAGGATGTGGCGTATAACAGCAATACGCTTCTTAAAGAGGTAACGGTTGAACCGGCTGTCAATTTCAAGAGTCTGGAAAAGGTTTCGGTGATCCTATGAATATGAATTACTGGAAAGCAGGGATAATGTTTTTGATTGCTTTTCTCATACAGACATCCCTTTTAAATCTGGTTATGATACACGGATATACACCGCATTTGATTTTGTGCTTGGTAATTGTGCTTTCGTTTCTGTACGAAAATCGGATGTACGGTGTCGTTTTCGGCGCAGCTTTTGGGGTTTTGTACGATATCTGTTTCAGTAATTTTACGGGACCTACAGGAATTTCGCTTGTGGTTGTGGCGATTGTCATTTTGATTTTGAGAGAGTATGCAAATATTGAGAACATTTTAAACATGTGGATTGTTTCGACAATATCCATTTTCCTTTATTATGCACTCAACTGGGGACTCTTCCACTTGGCGGGAAATCCGATCGGCTTCATGTATGTATTGAAAAAACTGCCGGGCGAATACATCTATTCCTTTGCAGTTATAACGATAATGTATTTTATATTGATAAGAACTGCGGCAAAGCACCGCAGAGATAGGTATTTCAGATGAACAAAAAAATGCTGGGTTCCAGATATTATCAGGTAATAGGTCTTGTGGTGGTCCTTATGCTTCTGCTTGGCATAAGGCTTTTTTTGGTTAACGTTTTTCAGCAGGGAAAGGGNNTTTTTCAGCAGGAAAAGTGGGAAGATGCAGCACAAAGCCAGAACACCAAGGAAGTGGTAACATCTGCACCAAGAGGTGAAATCCTTGACCGGTACGGCAGGCTGCTTGCAGGCAATAAGCAGATTTTTACCGTAACCTTTAATGTGAGCGGAATGGATACCGAGCAAATCAACGATTCCTGCTATGCACTCATTAAATTGCTTGAAAAAAACGGCGACGAGTATGTTGACAATTTCCCGATAAAGGTTTCAAAAAGCGGGAAGTTCTATTACACATACGATTCAGATAAACGCAAATGGCTTGCCTCCCTTGGTCTGAAAAAGGATGCAACACCGGAAGAAGCCCTTGACGCACTCCGCAAAAAATATGAAATAAGCCCGAAATTGGACCGCTTCGAGGCAGTGGAGGAATTGCAGGACAAGTACGGAGTATGGCCGCCGATTATCACCAAGAGCATGACATTCTCCTATGACTCTAAGAAGGAAAGCTTTTTATCAAAATATGACCTTTTTATCATGGAGAAGGATGAAAACGGAAAAGAAATGAAGCGCACCGAACTTACTGCAAAAGAGGCTTTTGAAGCTTTGAGAGAAAAATACAGCATTGACAAAAAACTCTCGAACAAGCAGGCAAGAAAGATATTTGTCGTGCGTGAGGAAATAAAGAACACGGGATACAACAAGTACCGTTCCAGCACAATTGCAAGTGATGTCAGTGATGAAACGGTTGCATATGTGGAAGAAATGCAGGATGTTCTCAAAGGTGTTGAAATCGCTTCGGAAACGGTCAGATACTATCCGAAAGGCAAGCTGCTTTCACATGTGCTTGGCTATATGGGAAGCATATCGGACTCGCAGTATGATGAGTACGTAAAGGAAAAACGTTACAGCGCGGACGATCTCATAGGCAAGGATGGAATCGAGGCAAGCATGGAATCGAAACTCAGAGGCACGGATGGAATTAAGAGCATTCTTGTAAACAGTGCCGGCGACTATGTGGAAACCGTAAGTCAGACGGAACCGGTTGCAGGAAAGGATGTATATCTTACGATTGACGTCGATCTTCAAAAGGCTGCAGAAAAAAGCCTCAGAAACTGTATAAAAGCAGTGCAGACCGGTGGCGTTTATAAGAGCAAGTACGGCAACAGATCGCTCAGAAAATATGCAAACTGTGCTTCGGGTGCAGTGGTTGCGATCGATGTGGAGACTGCGGATATTTTGGCAATGGCAAGCTATCCGAATTTCGACCCGAATATTTTTGCGGAAGGTATTTCGACGAAGGACTGGGCATCCGTGCAGAGCACCAATCCGCGTGACTCCCTTGCACCGACGCCACTCTACAATATAGCTACGAGCAGTGCTGTGCAGCCGGGTTCCACTTTCAAACCGATTACGGCTGTTGCGGCTCTCAAATGCGGACTCGATCCGAATCGCAGAATTTACGACGGAAATTATATCGAACTCGGCGGAAGACGGTTCGGATGCAGTAACTACAACAGCGGTCTGGGCTCACACGGCTATGAAACATTGGCAGTGGGAATACAGAACTCTTGTAACTACTATTTCTACTGCATCGGTACGGGAATTGACTGGAACTCCCGCAGTTCTTTGGGATATAAGAGCAAGATAACAATTGAAAAAATCATGAAGGTTGCTAAGAAATTCGGACTGGGAGAAAAGACGGGAATTGAACTTTATGAGGTAACAACTCCTCTGGCTTCTGCCGAGAGAAAGATGGAATCCATGAAATATTCTCTTTGGAATGCACTTTATTACAGTGGCAATAAATACTGGCCGAAATCAACCACGAAGGACGACGCAAAATTCAGAGAGGAAATCGACACAATTACAGGCTGGATTGAAGAAAATCCGGACAGAGATGTTATCATAAAGAGAATATCCGAACAGACTACGGTCAAAAAGTCAAAAATTGAGACACTGACCGATTTGTGCAAATATTCATACTTTAATCAGGCAGAATGGGGCACAGGAGATGAATTCAACATATCCATCGGACAAGGTGATAACGCATATACGCCACTTCAACTTGCAAATTACATTGCGACGCTCGGAAATGACGGGAAACGCAATCAGGTCAGCATAATCAAGGGAATCGAAGGTGAAGGTACAACAAAGAAGGGTGACCCTTATGAAATCGATATTCCAAAGAGTGACCTCAAAGCAGTAATCGAAGGTATGCGACTCGTTACAAAGCGAGGAACACTCGCATCAACATTTGCGGGCTTTCCGATCGAAGTTGCCGGCAAGACCGGTACTGCAGAAAGAGACGGCTACATCAATCCAAAGGACGAAGTTTCCTATGTTAAGAATCATCTGTCGAGCATCGCACCGGGAATTTCCTGGGCAAGTGTTCAGAAGCAGATGGAAAAAATGATGAAGAAAGACCCCGCAAAGTATCCGACGGAAAACGATGCTGTGGATCAGGCCCTGATTACGGTAAGCGGCAGAAAGGTCACACAGGCGAAGATAGACCGGTATAAGGATACTTATGACCACTTTGCGTGGACGGTAGCCATGGCTCCTGCGGACAATCCGAAAATCGCAGTCGTTGTACTGCTTGTACAGGGAGGCATGTCATTTAATGCTGCACCGGTTGCCCGCGATGTAATCGGCGAATATCTTCAGGTAAAAGGAAAGGCGGACACGCTTAATTTTTCGAATAAAATAAACTAATAATCTTTGGTAGGAGAAGATAATGGGAAGAACAATTGCGATTGTTTCGGGAAAAGGCGGAACAGGCAAAACGATGTTTGCGGCTAATCTGGGGGCGACCTTGGCAAAAATGGGCAGACAAACAATTTTAATAGATATGGATACGGGTCTTAGAAATCTTGACCTGTATCTCGGCTTGGAAAACAAGGTTGTATATGATGTTAACGATGTAATGAATGGGCTTTGCAGAATCAGACAAGCTGTAATCAAGGACAAGACCTTTCCGGGATTGTCGTTTATGGCTGCATCACCGAGACGTGATGAGGGCCGCCTTACGCCTCTGCATGTGAAAGTATTGTGTGAGAAACTTGCCGAAAAGTATGACTATGTCATTCTTGATGCCGCAGCGGGAGTCGATGACGGTCTTGATATGGTACTTGGCGGAGCCGATGAGGCAATCATTGTAATGAACCCCGAAATCTCATCCAAGAGAGACAGCGAGCTTGTCACGGAAATCTTGAGATCTAAGGGGATGCAGAATATATATTATATTATTAACAAAATAAATATCAGACTGATAAACGCAGGATTTGCTCCAAGCATGGAAGATGTGACAAGAGGAATCAGAAACAGAGTCATCGGGTTGATACGAGAGGATGAAAATATTCATATTTCAACAAATCTCGGCTTGCCGGTTGTCTTTAAAGACAACACATACATAGCCGAGAATTTCCGAAAAATCGCCAAGCGAATTGACGATATGAAGAACTAGAAGTTGATTGCTTTGCTGTTTACACCGACATTGACGATGATGCCGATGGAGATCATGCTTGCAATTACGGATGTTCCGCCGCCGGAAAGAAGCGGAAGCGTGATTCCGGTAACCGGCATCAAACCCATGGTCATTGCGATATTTTCAAAGACCTGGAAGAGGAACATGCCGGTGAAACCGATTACGATAAGTGCACCGTACAAATCCACGGAGTCGCGTATGATTTTTGTGAATCTTACAAGCAGAAAGGCGTAGAGGAATATCACCGCGGCACCACCTATGAAGCCAAGTTCTTCAACAACAACCGAAAAGATGAAATCCGACTGCTGGACCGGTATGAAGTCCAGCCCTTTTTGTGTTCCGTGAAAAAGCCCTTTGCCGGTAAGACCGCCGGAACCGATGGCAACCTTGGACTGCCATACTTGATAGTTACCGGACAGGCTCAGATTTTCAGGATGGAGGAATGCTTCAATTCGTTCTTTTTGGTAATCATCCAAAAACTTGTAGACAACAGGGATTGCAGCCAGGCAAATCAGTGCTGACTGGAAAAAGATCTTATAATCAATTCCTGCAAAGAAAACCATAAAAATCCACATTACGATGTAAACCAGCGCACTGCCGAGGTCTTCTTTCAGCACAATCAGTATGATAGGAGACGCATAGAGAAGCGCCTTTATCACTCCGGTGAACTTATTCAGTTCATCGCGGTGTTCCGAGAGATATCCTGCCATGAGAAGCACAAACAGAATTTTTACGAATTCGGATGGCTGCAGAGTGGTTACCCCAAGGTTTATCCATGCACGGGAACCGAACTGGGTTATACCCAATCCCGGAATATATACCGTCAAAAGAAGAATGACCGCAGCGATATAGAGGAACTTTTCGAGCCCACTGAAAAACCGGTAGTCGAATTGCTGTATAAACAGGAGCACGGCAAAGCCCAGCAAATAGGCAACCGCTTGTATCCAAACGGGTCTGCCGGCTTTGCTGAAAATAACAAGGCCGCCATCATACACTGTGCTTTCCAGCATGGTTAAGCTTAAAATACCGAGCAGAGCCACAATAATTAATATATATTTATCTATGTTCTTAAGCGGATTTAAAATTTTGTTCATTTCTTACCTTTCTGTACCTTGACATTTTGTTCATTTAAACATTATAATATATATTGTATGGATATATCAAGTTTTAATTATGTAATGCATTTTTTTATTATAAAAACAACTGAAATATAGACACAATTTTGATAAAAAGGAGGTGTTGAAGTGACAGAAATCATTATAAAAATCGTAGTCGCAGCTGTCGCTCTTGCGATAGGTGCGTTAATCGGATATATATATCGTAAAAATGTTGGTGAGAAAGCAATAGGCAGTGCAGAGCAGAAAGCCAGAAACCTGATATTGGATGCAGAGAATAAATCCGAAAGCATGAAAAAAGAAGCCATTTTGGAAGCAAAGGAAGAAGCGCACAGACTCAGAAGCGAGGCAGAAAGAGATGCCAGAGAAAGACGCAGCGAGCTTCAGCGTTCCGAACGCAGATTAATCCAAAAGGAAGAGTCACTTGACAAAAAGATTGAAAACATCGAAAGAAAAGAAGAAAGCATTACACAAAAGGAACAATCATTGATAAACAGGCAGAAAGATCTTGACAGAGTTATTTCCAAGCAGATGGAAGAACTCGAGAGGATTTCGGGCTATACGGTTGAAGAGGCGAAGGCAATCCTTCTTGCAAACACAGAGAAAGAAGTAAGACACGAAGCCTCCATCATGATTAAGGACATCGAAAGCAAAGCGAAAGAAGAGGCAGACAAGAAAGCAAAATACATCATAACGAACGCAATTCAAAGATGTGCCGCAGACCATGTTGCCGAAAGCACGGTTTCCGTAGTATCCCTTCCGAGTGATGAAATGAAAGGCAGAATCATCGGTCGTGAAGGAAGAAACATCAGAGCCATTGAAACTTTGACAGGTGTGGATTTGATCATTGACGACACACCGGAAGCGGTTATTTTGTCCGGATTTGATCCGGTTCGCAGAGAAATTGCAAGAGTCGCACTTGAAAAACTGATTGTTGACGGACGTATCCATCCTGCAAGAATTGAAGAAATGGTTGAAAAGGCAACCAAGGAAGTAAACGCAATTATCAAAGAAGAAGGAGAACAGGCGACCTTCGAAGTCGGTATTCATAACCTGCATCCGGAACTTGTCAAAATTTTGGGAAGACTCAAATACAGAACTTCCTACGGCCAGAATGTGCTGAAACATTCCGTAGAGGTTGCTCACCTTGCCGGCCTGATGGCGGGTGAACTGGGTCTTGATGTCAAACTTGCAAAGCGTGCGGGGCTGCTGCACGATATCGGCAAGGCACTTGACCATGAATATGAGGGAACCCATGTTGATATCGGCATAGAGATTCTGCGTAAGTACAAGGAATCCGAAGCAGTTATAAACGGCATGGCAGCTCATCACGGCGATTACGAGCCGAAGAACATGGAAGCGGTGCTGATTGCGGCTGCGGATGCACTTTCGGCTGCCAGACCGGGAGCAAGGAGAGAAACCCTGGATGCTTACATTAAGCGGCTCGAGAAACTTGAAGAAATCGCAAACACAACGCCGGGCGTTGAGAAATCATTTGCGATTCAAGCAGGAAGAGAGATCAGAATCATTGCGAAGCCGGAAGACGTTAACGATGAGGAAATCGTATTCCTTGCAAGAGAAATTTCCAAAAAAATCGAGTCTGAACTCGAATATCCGGGTCAGATTAAGGTTAATGTGGTCAGAGAGACCAGAGCAATCGACTACGCAAAGTAGCGATTGTCCGGATAGTCATAGGACTTTTTGGGGGGCAGATTTATCTGCCTCCATATTTGCGTTTTAGTGAGGGGAAAAATGAACGGGGAAAACTTAAACAGCTTGAAAAATGTAAACAGACAATTTTACAGGAAACTTACGGTTGTCGGAATTCCTATGGTAATCCAACAAATCATAGCCGTAACGCTCAACCTTGCTGACACAATTATGGTCGGAAAGGTAGGAGAAAATGCACTCGCCGCAGTAGGAGCAGCAAACCAGGTATATTTCATTTTCGGAGTCGTTCTCTTTGGCGTTTTCAGCGGGGCGGCTGTACATGCAGTTCAATATTGGGGAATCCGTGATGTGGCCAGTTTGAGGAAAATTATAGGAATCGATTATACGGTCTGCGTTGTTTTGGCAATACCGGCAATCATCATCGTGTACTTTACCGCGCCGTTTTTGATAAGCTTGTTCTCCGACGAACCGGAGGTTATCGTGCTTGGCACGAAGTACCTGCATATCGCATGCTTTTCCTATCTGTTTGCAGGGCTGACCTTTGTTATTTCATATAATTCGAGAGCAATACAAGATGTGAAGGTGCCTACGATAATAAACGGAGGTGCCATCCTGACCAATATCGTTTTTAACTATCTTTTGATTTACGGTAAATTCGGATTTCCGCAGCTCGGAGTCGAAGGCGCAGCAATCGCTACCCTGATAGCCAGAATCGCAGAATGCATTGCGATGCATCTTTCGGTCTATCTGAGAAAAGAATACCCGCTGAAAGCAACGATCAAGGAACTGACTTCCTATTCCAAGGGTTTGTTTGCCGGCGTTATGAAGACGGCGATTCCGGTTATATTGACAGAAGGGCTTTGGGCGGTTTCGGTATCGTGTATATTTGCCGCTTACGGAAAGATCAGCGCAGCGGCATTTGCGGTTTCACAGGTTGCAATGACGGTAACGGACTTCTTCCAAACCGTGTACTTCGGACTGGGAAATGCGTCCGCGGTTCTGCTTGGCGAAGTTCTCGGACAGGGCAAGAAAAAGCTTACTTATCAATACAGCCGCAACATTCTGAAGATAACATGGATTTTGAATGTAATTATGACATTGGTAATCATTCTTCTCAGAGAACCGGTTGCAGCCATATACAATTTTTCGCCGGAAACCACGGACATGCTTATGAAAGCTCTGTTTGTGTACGCAATCGCGCTTACGCCGAAAATGCTTTCTTACATGATGATTTGTGCGATTTTCAGGCCGGGTGGAGACACGATGTTCTGCATGTATGTGGATGTGTCATTTAATGTCGGCATGCAGATTCCGCTCGCATACATAAGTGTTTTGGCACTTAATCTGCCGCTGCACTGGGCGATGGCAGTCGTTGCCATTGCAGATGTAATCAAAATCGTGATATGCTATTACCGCTACTTCTCTAAGAAATGGATGAATATTTTCACCGGAATGGATGAAGAGGAAGAGGAAGATTTATGTTAGTTTATTTGGATAACAGTGCCACAACCAGACCGTATGATGCGGTTACCGCAGCAATGACGGAGGCAATGAAGGACAATTTCGGCAATCCGTCGTCGCTTCATTCTCTTGGACTGCAGGCGGAAAAAGAAGTCAAAAATGCCAGAAAGACAGTGGCAAAATGCTTTGGTGCGGGGGAAGATGAGATTTATTTCACTTCCTGTGGAACGGAATCGGACAATACGGTTCTCATGGGAACGGCGCAGGCAAAGAAAAGAAGAGGAAACAAAATAATCGTTTCCGCTGTAGAGCATCCGGCCATTCTCGAACCTGCAAAAAGGCTGGAATCCATGGGATACAAGATCGATTATATCGGTGTTGACAGGCTTTGCAGACTGAACCTTGGGCAGCTTGCCGCTTCTCTTGACGACGAAACGATTCTGATATCCGCAATGGGTGTAAACAACGAAACCGGGACGATTATGCCGATAGACAAGATTGCAGAGCTGAAGGATGCGTACAATCAGAAAAACGGCACGGATATATGGCTGCACTGCGATGCCGTGCAGGCACTCGGCAAGGTTTCTGTTAATGTCGGAAGAGAATACCGCGGAGTGGATTTTGTTTCGGCAAGTGCACATAAGATACACGGGCCGAAAGGAATGGGCGCACTTTATGCAAAGAAAGGCCTGAACCTTCCGCCTTTTATGCTCGGAGGAGGACAAGAAAGGCATATGCGCTCCGGCACGGAAAATACTCCGGGGATTATCGGCTTCGGAAAGGCATGTGAGATTGCGGACGAAAATTTTGTGCAGAGAACTTCGGCGATGAAAGAGGCAAGGCAGTATCTGCTCGATTTAATCAAAGACCAAATCGGAGATATTGTGATAAACAGCCCGCAGGACGAGACAGGATGTCCGTCTGTGCTGAATGTTTCGTTCTTGGGAACGAGAGGAGAGGTTCTGCTGCATACGCTGGAACAGGACGGAATCTTCGTTTCCACAGGTTCTGCCTGCTCATCGAATCACTCGTCATCAAAAGGTTCGCATGTTTTGAACGCAATGGGATTATCCCCGAAAGAAATTGAGGGTGCAATAAGATTCAGTTTCAGTGAATTCAACACAAGAGAAGAAATGGAGTATGTTGCGGACAAACTTAAGACAGCCGTGATACGCTTCAGAAAGCTCGGATCTTTCAGATAAGATATATTTAACGGAAGGAAATACAATGAACGAACAAAATATTTTAATCGTAAGGTGCGGCGAGGTTGCACTCAAAGGAATGAACAAACCATATTTTGAGAGAATGCTGGTTGACAGAATAAGAAACAATCTCAAATCGTTCAAAGGCGTTGATGTAAGGCGCAGTGAGGGCTTGATTTTTGTGAGAGCCGACAAGGAACTTGACATTACCGCAATCATAAAGGAAATCTCCAAGGTATTCGGCGTTGCGTCTATAAGCAAAGCGGTTGAGGCACCTTCTGAACTTGACACAATCGGTGAAGAAGCCGTGGAATATATGAAAAACCTGATTTCCGAAAGAGGAATTCAGACTTTCAAGGTTGAGGCGAAGAGGGCAGACAAGAACTTCCCGGTTAAGTCCCCGGAAATCGGAAGGATTATCGGTGCCAAGGTGTTGATCGGCTGTAAGGTGCTCAAGGTGAATGTACACGATCCGGATGTTCTGCTTCACGTAGATGTCCGTCACGACCGTTCCTATATCTACGAAGGCAAAATCCCGGGGTTTGGGGGACTGCCGCTTGGTACAAACGGAAAGGGACTTACCCTTCTTTCCGGCGGAATCGACAGTCCTGTTGCAACATGGATGATGGCAAAACGCGGAATGATGATAGAAGCCGTGCATTTTCATTCCTATCCGTACACAAGCCGGAGGGCACAGGAAAAAGTTGAAGACCTTGCCAAAATTATAGCGACATACTGCGGACGGTTTAAGATGCATGTCATCAATCTCCTGCCGATTCAAGAGGCAATCGTTACAAACTGCCCGGAAGAGGAAACCACGATACTCGTGAGAAGATTCATGATGCGCATCGCCGAGAAAATCGCCGTAGACACGGGATGTCAGATGCTCATTACGGGTGAAAATCTAGGTCAGGTAGCGAGCCAGACGGCGGAAGCATTGGTGGTTACGGATGCAAGCGTGTCCCTTCCGGTAATGCGTCCATTGATTGCTATGGACAAGGTTGATATTATGGCGAAGGCGGAGGAAATCGGTACATTTGAAACCTCCATACAGCCGTACGAGGACTGCTGCACCGTATTTCTGCCGAAACATCCGACAACCAAACCGAAACTCGCCCGGATTTTGGAATCTGAGAGCAAGCTTGATTGTGAGGCATTGATTGATGCGGCAATCAAACAGCAAGAAATCGTTAACATCATACCGGAATAAAAGAAAGAGATGAAGCAGGTTTACCTGCTTTCTTTTTTCGCCAAAACTAGTGCTTTATCGACACATTCTCCTAAAGACAAGAACCCGGATTTGGATATATAATGATAAGAAAGGAAAACGGGCTTTAGTGTGTGAAGCGAAAGGAGGAAACGAATTGGAAGTTATATTCGCTGTTTCGGAACATATTTTAATTGCAGAGCTCCTCGGAGAGCTTGATCATCATGCGGCAGAGTATGTCAGAGAGGACATCGACGATGCCATGCGCGAAAATTCCGCAAGTTGTCTTGTCTTGGACTTTTCGAAGGTGCGATACATGGACAGCTCGGGAATCGGAGTCGTTCTCGGCAGATACAGGAAACTGAGTGCATCCGGCGGGGAAGTTGTAATCGCTTCCTGCTCGGAGACAGTCAAAAACATTTTAAATATGGCGGGGATTTTTTCGCTTATGCAATATGTCAATACAAAAGAAGAGGCAATGACCTATTTCAGAGGAAAGGAAGTTTTGTAATGGAAAGAATATTCAAAGTACAACTTGAGGCAGATCTTGAAAATCAGGCACTTGCAAGGGCCGTTGCGGCAGCATACGCCGCCGAGCTCGACCCGACTGTAGAAGAACTAACCGAAATAAAGACGGCTGTTTCGGAGGCATTCAGCAATGCGGCAATACACGGATATCCCGACCGCACCGAGCAGAAAGGTATGGTAGAGATGGAATTCGGCACGCTGCCTGACAAAACATTAATCATCAAGGTAAGGGACACGGGAGTCGGCATAGAGAATATAGCACGCGCGATGGAGCCGCTGTTTACAACCGATACAGGAGACGAGCGTTCAGGAATGGGGTTTACGGTGATGGAAAGCTTTATGGACAAAATAAAGGTCGACTCAAAGCCGGGAAAAGGAACCAGCGTAACCATGGTAAAAAAACTGGATACCTATTATGAAATATAACATGGAAGAGCTGGCGGAGCAGCACGGTGGTCTGGTTAAGAGCATCGCAATCAGACTTTCGCGCGTATACAATGAGGAGGTCGAAGACCTGATTCAGATAGGATACATAGGGCTGATAAAAGCCGCCGAACGATTTGATGAATCCAGAGGGCTTGCGTTTTCCACTTACGCGGTTCCCATGATAACCGGCGAAATCCGCTCGCAGCTTCGCGATCACGGTGCGATTAAGGTCAGCCGGTCACTGAAATCGGATGCATATGCGGTTCGCAGAGCCGAGAGTGCATTTATCACAAGATGCGGACGTTCGCCGAAACTCACGGAACTGGCGGAGGAAGCGGGGCTTTCCAAAGAACGGACCTGCGAGGCTCTTCAGGCAGCGGATGCAATGAAAAATTTTGAAGAATACGAGAAAGTAAGTCTCTGGACAGACAATGAAAATGCGGAAATCACCCGGATTGATTTAAAGACAGAACTATCCGCTCTGCCTCCGCGCCAAAGGCAGGTAATTGTGCTGCGCTATTTTAAGGATATGACGCAGCAGCAGGTCGCAAACCATATGGGAATTTCGCAGGTTCAGGTCTGCCGTATCGAAAAAAATACACTGAGAGCATTACAAAAGTCGATGACATAAGCAGAGTTTTCGACTTTTTTTGTCTTTCTTCTCTGTATTTGGTAAAGTTCCGATTAAAAAACATTATTTTCGCTGAAAATCGCAAAATATACCTTGCAAGATTGTAAAAAAAGTGCTTTAATAGTAGTGTATGTTGTTATGCTTTTAACATGGGCTAACAAGTCAAAAACAGACCCCTGCCTTATGCAAAAGGAAAGGTCGTTATTAATAATTTAAGGAGGCATTTAAATGAACTTTCAACTGACGAAGGAACAAGAATTCGTAAGAAAAATGGTAAGAGAATTTGCCACTAACGAAGTTGAACCTTTAGCTGCTGACATCGATAAGGAACACAGATTCCCTGTTGAAACAGTAGAAAAAATGGCTAAGTATGGTTTACTGGGAATCCCATTCCCTACACAGTACGGCGGAGCTGGCGGAGACCACATCTCCTACGCTATCACTGTAGAAGAGTTATCCAGAGTATGCGCATCCACAGGCGTTATCTGTTCCGCTCATACTTCATTATGCTGCTGGCCAATCTTCAACTGGGGTAATGAAGAACAGAAGATGAAATATCTTCCTGACTTACTTTCCGGTAAGAAGCTTGGTGCTTTCGGTTTAACTGAACCTAACGCAGGTACAGACGCATCCGGACAGCAGACAAGAGCAGAACTCGTTGACGGAAAATGGATCCTCAACGGCGCGAAAGTATTCATCACAAACGGTGGATATGCAGACGTTTTCGTAGTGATGGCTATGACTGATAAGAAAAAAGGAAACCACGGAATTTCCGCATTCATCGTAGAAAAAGGCGATGAAGGATTCTCCATCGGTAAGACAGAAGATAAAATGGGTATCTGCGCATCTTCCACTACAGAACTTATTTTCCAGAACTGTGTAATTCCTGAAGACAGATTACTTGGTCAGGTTGGCGACGGATTCAAGGTAGCTATGAGCACACTTGACGGCGGCCGTATCGGTATCGCTTCCCAGGCTTTAGGTATTGCTCAGGGTGCATTCGATGTAACAGTTGAATACATGCAGGCAAGAAAACAGTTCGGCAAGAAGCTTTCTCAGTTCCAGGCTCTTCAGTTCGAAATGGCTGACCTTAAGACAAGAATCGAAGCTGCAAGACTTTTAGTTTACAGAGCTGCTGACATGAAGGACAAACACCTCAACTACGGCGAAGCTGCTGCAATGGCTAAATTATATGCTGCTGAAACTGCAATGGCTGTAACAACTAAGTGCGTACAGTACCACGGCGGTTACGGATATACTAAGGATTATCCGGTTGAAAGAATGATGAGAGACGCTAAGATTACTGAAATCTACGAAGGTACTTCCGAAGTTCAGAGAATGGTAATCGCTGGCAGAACTTTCAAGAAATAAGGTAGGAGGAGAAACAAATGGCATTTAAGATTATCGTATGCGCAAAGCAAGTTCCTGATACAAATGTTATCAAAATTAACCCTAAAACAGGAACATTAATCAGAGACGGTGTTCCATCAATCCTTAACCACGATGACAACAACGCTCTCGAAGAAGCATTAAAAATAAAAGACAAATATAAAGACGTAACTGTTACAGTTATCTCAATGGGACCTCCTCAGGCAACCGATCTTCTTTTCGAATGTATCGCAAAAGGCGCTGACGAAGGTATCCTTGTATCCGACAGAGCAGTTGGCGGTTCCGATACATGGGCTACTTCCAACACTCTTGAAGCTGCAATCAAGAAATGGGAAAAAGAAAACGGTCCTGCTGACTTAATCTTCGCAGGTCGTCAGGCTATCGACGGAGATACTGCTCAGGTAGGTCCGCAGATCGCTGAAAAGTTAGACCTTCCTCAGGTTACATATGTTGAAGAATTCCACATTGATGACAACCTTAAGGACATCACTGTTAAGAGACAGCTTGAAGACGGTTACGAATTAATCGCAATCAAAACTCCTTGCATGTTAACAGCTATCAAGGAATTAAACGAACCTAGATACATGAACATGAAGGGTATCTTCGGCGAAAAGGATATCAAAATCTGGAACGCAAAAGATATCGAAGTAGACCTTACTAAAGTAGGTCTTGAAGCTTCCCCGACAAATGTATTCAGATCATTCACACCTGCACCTAAGGCTCCCGGTCAGGTTATCACAGGCGACTCTGAAAACGAACAGGCTAAGAACTTACTGATTCAGCTTAAGGGTAAGCATATCATCTAATAGGAGGAGGAAGATAAAATGGCAATTAAAATTATAAATGATAAATGTAAAGGCTGTTCCCTCTGCGCTAAGGCTTGCCCGTTCGACGCTCTGAAGATCGTAGACAGACTTGCAATCGTAGATGAAGGCAAATGTACAAACTGTAACGCTTGTATCGCAAAATGTAAATTTGATGCTATCGAAGCTGCTCCTGAAGCTGAAAAGGTTGACCTTTCCGCTTACAAGCACATTTGGGTATTTGCAGAACAGAGACATGGAAAGATCCAGAACGTAGCACTTGAATTACTTGGCGAAGGTAAGAAGTTAGCAAAAGACATCAGCGAAGATACTCAGATCTGCGCAGTATTAATCGGTAACAACATCGACCACCTTGCTCAGGAATGTTTCGAATACGGTGCTGAAAAGGTTTACATGGTTCAGGATCCGTTACTTGAAAACTTCACAACTGATGGATACACTAAGGTTATGAAGCAGTTAATCGATGAATACAAGCCGGAAATCGTTCTTTACGGCGCAACTCACATCGGTCGTGACTTCGCACCTCGTATCGCAGCAAGATGCAACACCGGTCTTACTGCTGACTGTACTCACCTTGACGTTAAGGTTTCCAAGTACATCGAATTCGCAAAAGCAAACACTACATTAGATACATCCACATTAGACCCTAACGATCCTTCCACAGGAATCAAGCAGACTCGTCCTGCATTCGGCGGTAACCTCATGGCTACTATCATCTGCCCTAAGACCAGACCGCAGATGTCCACAGTTCGTCCTGGCGTTATGCAGAAACAGGAAAGAGAAGTTGGAGCTAAGGGTGAAATCGTTAATGTTAAACCTGATATCAAAGCTTCTGACATCAGAATCGAAATCAAAGACATCGTTAAGTCCGCTAAGGAATTAGTATCCTTAACAGACGCTAAGATCATCTGCTCCGGCGGTCGTGGTCTTGGTGATGCTTCCGGATTCGAACTCATCAAACAGTTTGCTGACAAGGTTGGCGGAGTTGTAGGTGCTTCCAGAGCAGCTGTAGACGCTGGCTGGATTGATCACTCCCACCAGGTAGGTCAGACAGGTACAACTGTTAAGCCTGAAATCTACTTTGCTTGCGGTATCTCCGGAGCTATTCAGCACTTAGCTGGTATGCAGACTTCCAACTGCATCGTAGCGATCAACAAGGATCCGGATGCTCCTATCATGGAAGTTGCTGACTACGCTATCGTAGGAGACCTTTACAAGGTAATCCCTGAAATCATGAAAGAATGGGATAACGCAGAAGCTCTTTACGACGCAACAACAAAATAATTTCGACGAAGTTCGAGAATTATAAGCAAATATTTGATTTACATGGGGGGCTGTCGCATTAACGGGAATC
>FR881929.1 GCA_000435615.1 Firmicutes bacterium CAG:238
TATTTGCAGAAGAATTCCTCCGTAAATTTCTTCACTATGGCCGCTGTAAGCCCCCAGATTATCCTGTCCTCATACCGATATATCGCGATGGATTTGTGACCGACTCTCCACTTGTAGTCACTGCGGATTCCAAACTGTTCATAAGGAAAATCTCTGACATCCTGAATCACATCGTACTCGTACAGGTACGGCTCGGTTTCGGCAAAGAAGCGTACAGGCACTGTAAAGACTTCCGTCACCTCCCCTTCGTTTATCCGCATTTCCGACAGTTTTTCTTCAGGGACAAAGCCCGCAAGGGAGTGCATGGCAATGGACGTAAGCTCATACTGCGTCGCATACTCTCCCAGCAGTTCTATCTGCGTAAGCCCGATTTCTTCCTTTGTTTCTCTGAGGACGCATTCTTCCAGGCTTTCTCCCGGTTCGACTTTGCCTCCCGGAAAACAGATGTCGCCCGGCTGCTTGATTCCCGCAGCACGCTTTTCAAACACGAAATGAAGTCCGTCTTCTTTTTCCGTCAGCAAAATGAGAACCGCAAATTCTCTCATGATTTCAAGTGTAATAGGGGTTCTGCCCCGGATTATATTCTTTATCTCATCAATTTTCATTGTTTGTCTCCAAATATACAATAAGGCGATGGAAACCCATCGCCTGATATCTCTAAGCAAATTATTAATTTAAGATTTCGCAGCCTTCGAAATTAACGCCGATCATCTCTTCTTTCTCAGCGCTGAGACTTACAACGAAGTTCATGCCGTAGTTTTTGGAAATATCTTTGAGTCTGTCAACGAATTCAGGCAGGTCACCCAATGTGAAGTCAGCATGCTTAAGAATGCTGTCGATGAAAATCGTTTCAATATCGTGATCGGAACTGATGATTCCATACAGGAAACCTATGTATTCGTCGCTGTTTGTTACATGTTCAAAATCTTCCATACAGATTACTCTGATTCTGTACTTAAGATCATACATCAATCTATGATTCTTATTGATAAAAATAATACTTCCTTTGCTTGTTTCCACGGACTCGTTGGCAAGATCGATCATTTGTTTTGTCTTTCCGCTTCCTTTATGTCCCACTAATAATTTAACCATGATAACCGCCTCCTAAATCTTTTTGCTTATACTTTTGGTATTTCGTTTATTATACACTACTTTTGGATGGCTTTCAACCTTTATTTCATTCTGCCTGCCGTTTAAAAATATCCATTTTTTCGATACGGTCAAAAGCTTCCTTAAGCTCCGAAACATCGATGGTACATGCAATTCGAAGGAAGCCCTCCCCGCATCTGCCGAATCCGTTTCCCGGAATCATAACAACATGTGCTTTCTCAAAGATTTCCCGAGCCGCTTCCACGGAAGAAAGTCCGGTATCCTTTATATTGATAAAAAGATAAAAGCTCCCCATCGGCGGATAAATTACATGCATGTTCGGGATTTGGTTGATTCTTTCCGCGGCGTAATAAACCCTTTCCCTGAAGGTCTCTATAAGCTGCGGCTGCACTTCCTCTCTGCATCGGAGCGCCTTGAGTGCCGCCCGCTGTGAGATGGAAGGTGCCGAGTAAATCAGATTTTCGTTTATGTTTTTTATCGTATTTACAATATGCGGCGGGGCGATAACCATTCCAAGTCTCCATCCCGTCATTACAAAGTTCTTCGAAAAGCTGTTAATCGTGATGGTTCTTTCCTTCATTCCCTCGAGTGAAGAAAACGGAATAAATTTCTGTGCAAAGCTGTAGATGGTATATATTTCATCGCTGATAACGACCAGGTCATGTTTTTGCGCCACTTTTGCGATTTTGTTCATCGTATCCGGGCTCAGGCAGCTGCCGGTAGGATTGTTCGGCGAGTTGATGATGATTACCTTTGTTTTCGGTGTAATACAGCTCTCAAGACGATCAGGGTCAATCTGCCAGTGTTCTTCCTCAAAAGTATCCAGTTCGACAATCTTTCCTCGTGCAAGTTCAATCTGCGTCTTGTATATGGTAAAATACGGTGTCGGTACGATAACCTCGTCACCGTCATCAAGAATTGCTTCCAGCGCAAGGTACATAGCAATGCAGCCTGAGGCCGTAACCATGATTTCCTCGTCGGACACCTGCATGCCAAACTCCTCTTTATAATACTTCGCAATCTCCTCGCGAAGCTCCTTATATCCTCTGCAGTCGGTATACTTGGTGTATCCGGCCTTTGCATCCTCAAATGCCTGCTCTATAATCGGCAGGGGGGTAATGATATCCGGGTCGCCGAGGCTCAGATTAATAACATCATCGTAATTTCCCGCAAGCCCGGCTGCCTGTCCCATGACCGTTTCCGTATCAACGCAATAGCGTTTTGACAAAAATCTTTTTTCCATATCGTCACCTTCTTAAACCATTTCTGCCAGTTCGTAAATCAATCTTTCCGTCTTATCCCATCCCAGGCAAGGGTCCGTAATGGATTTTCCGTATACGGTTCCGTCCACCGGCTGGCATCCGTCTTCCAGATAGCTTTCCACCATTACACCTTTCACCATCTTGCCGATGTCCTCACTGAAGCGTTTTGAATGTAAAACTTCCTTACAGATTCTTATCTGCTCAAGATACTGTTTGCCTGAGTTTGCATGGTTTGCGTCGATCATAATCGCCGGGTTCTTAAGGTCATGCTCCCGGTACATATCGCATACGATTCTCAAATCCTCGTAATGATAGTTCGGAATCGACTGTCCGCGCTTGTTCATATAGCCTCTGAGAATTGCGTGTGCATACGGATTGCCGTGGCTGGCAACTTCCCAGTTTCTGTAGATAAAAGTGTGTCCGCTCTGCGCCGCAATGAGAGAATTCATGAGGACCGAAAGGTCTCCTCCCGTCGGGTTTTTCATGCCGACTGCGATGTCCAGTCCGCTTGCCGTCAGGCGATGGAACTGGTTTTCCACCGACCGTGCGCCGATAGCCACATAACACAAAATATCACTTAAGTATCTGTAATTTTCCGGATACAAAAGCTCGTCCGCGCAGAAGAAATCCGTTTCCTTCATCGTCCGTATGTAAGTCTCACGGATCGTGATAATTCCCTTGAGCATGTCATCTCCGAGAAGCGGATCCGGCTGGTGGAGCATGCCCTTGTAGCCTTTGCCCGTCGTTCTCGGTTTACTCGTGTAAACTCTTGGAATTATACAGATTTTGTCCTTCACCTTGTCCTGTACTTTTCGCAGTCTCAGGAGGTAGTCCAGCACGGCTTCCTCGTTGTCTGCCGAACATGGCCCGATTACCATCAAAAGCCTGTCGTCACTGCCGTCCAGAATTGCCTTAATCTCCTTGTCGCAGGCCTCTCTTTTTGCTTTGTATTCTTCACTGATCGGAAACATCTCCTTGATGTCCTTCGGAATCGGAAGTTTCCGCTTGAAATCCATATTCATTTTGCATTCCCCCTTGTGTGTTTATTTTTCCGGTTTTTCCTTGTCAAACAGCTTTCTGCGTGCCGTCGAACGCCTCATCATGTCCTTAATTCCTTCTTTGTCCGCTTCCATCAGCATTCGCTCCAGCTTGGAAATTTCCATTGTAAAGAGCTTGAGCTGATGCAGCAGCGCGTCTTTGTTCAGCAAAAACAGTTCGCTCCAAAGCGTTTCGTCAATGCGTGCGATTCGCGTCAGGTCACGGAACGAGTCCCCCGTGTAATCCTCAACTTTTTCCATGTGATTGCAGGTCATCAGCGACATTGCGATGCCGTGCGTAAGCTGGGAAACGAATCCGATCATCTCATCGTGATCATATGGGGAAAGCTCGGAAATTCTTGCAAATCCAAGAATTTCACCGATCTGCCTGCAGACATCCTTTCCCTCTTCCGTATTTTTTTCGGTCGGCACGACGATGTAGTTTGCCTCATAGAAAATCTTCTCGTTGCTGTTTTGAATCCCGAGTTTTTCGCAGCCTGCCATCGGATGTGCCGCAATGTATTCGCAGTCCTCACGCAGCATCTTTTGGATGTCGTCAACGATGCAGCCCTTTACACCGGTTACATCTGTGATGAAAACGCCCGGTTTGAAATATTTCTGGTTTTCTGCAATCCATTCTTTGAAAATATGCGGATAAAGTGCGAAAATCACCAAATCCGCTTTCCCGATCATTTCCGGATCGGGTGTCGTGGCTCCTTCCGCTATGATGTAATTGTCAAGGGCATATTGAATGGTATCGGGATTGCTGTCAATCGCACAAAGGTCAAAACCATTTTTGGCAAAACCTTTTGCGTAACTTCCTCCGATAAGTCCAAGCCCTACGATTAAAATGTTTGTACTGTGATCAATTCTCAACTCTCTCTACCTCAATTCCCAGAGAAGCAAGTTTTTGAAAGAAGTCCGGAAAGCTCTTGGCAACCGCTTCCGCACCGTCGATTATGCCCCCGGTCTGTGTCAGAAGGACCGCCTCGGACATCACGATTCTGTGATCGTTGTGTCCGTCGAGGCATTCTTTAGGTTTTCGCAGCCCCTGTCCGCTGATAAAAACTTCCTTTTCGAGAACTTCCGCAGTCACACCGAATTTTTGAAGTTCCTCCGCCATCGCTTCTCCTCTGTTGCTTTCTTTTATCTTTAACCGGCTTGTTCCGGTAAATTTACCGCCGTGCTTCGCCGCTGCCGCCGCAAAGAGCACCGGTCCCAGATCCGGGCAGTCGGAAAGATCAATCTCCGCACCCGGTCTTTTCAGCTTTTCGAACAGTTCTTCATATATGCGGTCGCCCTGAAGACTGTCCTCACGCAGATTTTCGATTTTTACCTGTCCGCCGAGCAGATTTAGTGCCGCAAAAAATGACGCATTTGAATAGTCTCCTTCCACGAAGACCTCACCTGCCCGATAATGCTGATTTCCTTTTATATATAAAACATTTTCTTCCTGCCATCCCGCTTCGATTCCGAACAGCTTCAGTGCCGAAAGCGTCATGTCTATGTAAGAGCGGCTTTCCACCGGAGGACGGAGCACAATGCGGCTGTCGCCGTCAAGAAGCGGAAGTGCAAACAAAAGCCCCGTTACAAACTGGCTGGAGACATTGCCGTCCAGTTCAAAATCTCCGCTTCGGAGATTTCCGCAGATTTTGATTTCCCGCTCCGTTTTGCGAAAACCGATTCCTCGCTGCAGAAAAAGATCTTCGTATACGCTGAGCGGCCGCTCCATCAGCCTCCTGCTTCCTGCAAGCACTGTTTCCATTCCCGTCATAAGCGCAATCGGGATGAAAAAGCGAAGCGTGCTGCCGCTTTCTCTGCAGTTCAGCTGCTTCGGTGCTGCAGCCTTGCGAATGTCGATTCCCGATACTCTGACGGTCTCTCCGTCTTTTTCACATTGCACGCCAAGAGCTCTGAGACAGTCCATCGTAGCCAGCATGTCCTCTGAGTCGGAAATGCCGTGCACGACGCATTCTCCATCGGAAAGTCCGGCGCAGATCAGCAGACGGTGTGCCATGCTCTTTGACGGAGGTGCACAAACCGTGCCTCGGGCGATTCCTTTCTCGATTTTTATCTTCATTTCATCCTCCCGAGCAGTTCATGCAGATAATCCAATGCTTCAAGGTACCCATCGGTTCCGTGTCCCATGACGGTAAAGCAGCATGCCTTGCGGATATAGCTTACCTGTCTAAACTCTTCGCGTTTTGCGACATCCGAAATATGAACCTCTGCCGTCGGTATCCGCACCGCATTCACCGCATCAAGGAGTGCTACGCTTGTATGCGTATACGCCCCCGGATTGATAACGATTCCGTCCGCCTTCTCCCAATATGCCTGTTGGATTCGATCAACCAGCGCGCCTTCGTGGTTCGACTGGAAAAACTCACATTCCAGATCTCCAAAATTCGCACGGCAATAGTCCGTTATCTTGGCAAGCAGCATGTCATAAGTCTCGTTTCCGTACTTGTCCGGCTCCCGAATCCCGAGCATATTCAGATTCGGGCCGTTAATTACAATTATCTTCATATTCCTACCTCAAAAAATCCGTTCCGAAGCGTACTGCAAGAAGGTCGCAGATCGTCAATGCTGTCACTGCATCCACAACTGCTCTTGCCCTGTGAACAATCGCCGGATCGTGTCTTCCCCGCAATTCCAGTTCGGTGTTTTCCTTCGTGAAAAGATCCACGGTTTCCTGTTTTTTGAAAATGGAGGGAGTCGGTTTTACGACAGTCCGGAAAAGAATCGGCATCCCGTTCGTGATTCCTCCGTTGATTCCGCCGTTGTTGTTTGTTTCTGTCACAACCTTGCCGTTTTTATATCTGAACGCATCATTTGCCTCGGATCCTCTCATCTTTACAAAATCAAATCCCATGCCGAATTCAATTCCTTTAACGGCGGGAATCGAAAAAACAGCATGCGCGAGCATTCCTTCCACGGTGTCAAACCAAGGCTCTCCGATGCCTTCCGGAAGTCCGATAACCGCAGTTTCCAAGATTCCGCCCACGCTGTCGCCATCTGCCGCGGCGCGTTCGATTTCAAGCCGCATGACTTCCGCAGATTTTTCATCCAGCACCGGAAAACGCACTCCGGCAAGCTTCTTAATATCGTCAATCGCTGCTTTCCCGTCAAAATGCCTGTCACAGACACCGTGACAGTTCAAAATATGAGTGCCGATGTATATGCCCTTATCTTCAAGGGCTTTTGCGGTCAAGGCCCCGGCAGCAACCAGTGCCGCAGTGATTCTTCCCGAAAAATGCCCGCCTCCGCGATAATCTTCGTATCCGCCATACTTGCAATGCCCGGTGTAGTCAGCATGCGACGGCCTCGGAAGATGCATCCTGCTGCCGTAGTCTTCACTTTTGGTATTTTGGTTTTCAATAAGGAGAGTAAGTGGCGTCCCCGTCGAATGGCCTTGAAACACCCCACTGATAAATTTAACTTCATCCTCTTCCTGCCGCGCCGTAGATATTTTTCCGTAGGCTTTCCTGAGATTCATTTTTTCACGGATATATTCCTCATCAATGGGAATCCCCGGTGAAAGCCCGTCTATGACAGCACCCACAGCCTTGCCGTGGCTTTCGCCGAAAAGCGTCACAGTAACGGCATTTCCGAATGTGTTCTTCATATAAATACCTCCTTATAGAGTTTTTCCAGTTCTTCTTTCGTGCATTTTGCAAACCGGAAGCTGCCCGGCACATCGACTTGCACGGTAGAAACGGAGTCTCCTTCCGCCTTTTTGTCGTGCATCGCGGCTGCAATCACCCTGTCCGCACCCGCACTGCAAGATACCGGAAGGTTCGCTTTTCGGAGCATATCAATCAGTCTTTCCCGCATCGGTTCACTGCACATAGGAAGCATTCCGAGTGCTACTGCTTCCCCGTGGAAAAAATCCGTGCAGCTTTCGATTCCGTGTCCCAAGGTATGCCCGAAATTCAGCGCCTTGCGGAGTCCCGCTTCCTTTTCGTCCTTTTCGACCACATCAATCTTTATTCGCAGTGCTGCTTCAATAACAGATTCCAGATTTTCTGTACCGATTCCCTCAGCCTCGATTTTCTCAAAGAGTGAGGCATCGGAAGTCGCTGCCATCTTAATGATTTCCGCTGCCCCGCATGCAAACTGTCTTTTGTCCAAAGTTTCAAGAAGCTGCGGATCCATCAGCACACCTTTCGGCTGGTGAAAGGCTCCGACGATATTTTTGATTCCTTTAAAGTCAATTGCCGTCTTTCCGCCCACTGAAGAATCCACCTGCGAAAGCAATGTCGTCGGTATATTATAAAAGTCGATTCCCCTCATGTAGCAGGCTGCGGCAAAACCCGCGAGATCTCCCACAACTCCTCCGCCGACCGCCGCTACGCAGTCTTTTCGCGTAAAACCTTCAATGAGCATATGGCTCAGTATATCCTGCAGAATATCGAAATTCTTCGATGCTTCCCCTTGTGGGATTAAGTGTATACAGCCGCTGCAGCACTGCACCAAAAGCTCGTTCGCATACTGCGGCGGAACGCCGTCATCCGTCACAATCATCACCTTGCGGCCTTCGTTTTTCAATCCGAACGCTTCCACGGCGCATTTCAGCGCACCGCGCTCAAGCGTTATATCATAGCTGTCCTGTCCAAGATTTACAGGTAATATCATTTATTTTTCCTCCCACAAGCAGTCGTTAAGATTATTGTATGATCCTACTATTTTTATTTTGTCGCAGCAATGCTTCATTTCCTCAATGCATGCCCTGCCCTCTTCGCCGTATATATCTCCTTTTGCTTCAACATAGAAGTAGTATTGCCACAGAAGCTCCTTCATCGGTCTTGAGCGCAGGGTTCTCATATTGAATCCATGCCTTCCTATGATGCTGAGTGCCTCGGCAAGCGAGCCTGCTTCGTTTCTTGCCGTAAACAGCAAGGAGAAAAACTGCTTTCCCGTTTGTCCTTCGGCACGGCTGTCAACTCGCGAAAAAACAGCAAACCGCGTCGTGTTGCTTCTATCATCGTTTATGCTCCTTGCAATTACGGAAAGGCCGGTTCTCTCCGCCGTTTCCGCACTCGCAATCGCCGCAATGCTCTTCTCGTTTTGTTCTTTTACATATTCTGCCGCGAGTGCGGTATTGGAATATTCCATCTCCTTCAGCCCATGCTCTTTAATGAACAGACTGCATTGCGACAGTGCCTGAGGATGTGTCACAACGGTTTTTACATCCTCAATCCGCGTTCCTTCCAAACCTAAAAGGTCATGGGTCACCGCCAAATCATACATGCCGTTAACAAAAAGTGTCCCGAAAAACATCAAATCGTTTACTTGGTCGACATCTCCCGCAAAACTGTTTTCGACAGGCAGAACCGCACAGTCGCATTCTCCTTTCTCGACCGCTTCATAGGCTTTCTTGAAGCTTCCGAAGGCGGTCAGCTTGGATGTTGGAAAGATTCTGCCCGCTGCAATGTGTGCGAATGCACCCTCGGTTCCGCAATACGCAACCGAAAGTCCTTCCATAAGCCTGCTTTGATAGTTTCGTGAAAGTTCCATCACTTTCTTTTGAAAGTTGTAATAATAGGACTGAATCTCAAGATCACTGATTCGTGCAGCCCCGTTTCTGAGCACTTCTTCCTCCCGTTTTGCATCGTAAATCGGAAGACTGTTTGACTTTTTGTAGGCGGCAACTTGCGAAGCAAGCTGCATGCGCTTCTCGAAAAGTTTCGCCATTTCATCGTCTGTTCGAGTAATCTCTGCCCTTATCTCTTTGATGTCCCTAATCATGCCTTACCTCATCTGTACTTTGTATAATTTCGCAAATTCTCCGTCTGCGGCAAGCAGTTCCTGCTGCGTTCCTTCTTCCTGGATTCTTCCGTCTTCAATCACAACAATTCTGTCCGCATTTCGGATGGTTGCCAGTCTGTGAGCAATCATGAGCGTTGTCCTTCCCTCGGAAAGCTCGTCGAATGCCTTTTGAATATGCGATTCCGTAACGCTGTCGAGTGCGGAAGTCGCCTCGTCCAAAATTAAAATCGGAGGATTCTTCAGGAATATTCTGGCGATGGAGATCCTTTGTTTCTGACCGCCCGAAAGAAGTGCGCCCCTTTCCCCGACATAGGTGTCAAAACCATCCTGCATTTTCATGATGTCATCGTAAATTTCCGCTTTTTTTGCAGCTTCCATGACCTCTTCATAAGTCGCCGACGGTTTGCCGTAACGTATATTTTCATAAATCGTGTCCGCAAACAAGAATACATCCTGCTGCACGATTCCGATATTTCTTCTGAGAGAACTTTTGCTGATCTTTCGTATGTCGATTCCGTCGATTAAAATGCTTCCTTCCTCGACATCATAGAACCTTGGTATCAGCTGGCACAGAGTACTTTTGCCGCCGCCTGACTGTCCGACGATTGCAACGCTCTGTCCCGCATCTATTTTGAGCGATATGCCATGAAGCACATCCGTATCTTTCTTATATCCGAATGCTACATTTTCAAGAACGATTTCGCCCTTTACCGATGTAAGCGTAACCGCATCTTCGGCCTCTTTGATACTTGGTTTTATTCTCATAACCTCTGCGAAGCGTCTAAGTCCCGCAAGTCCGTTCGTAAAAATTTCCGCCAGTGTCGCAAGCTTGCGGACCGGAGTTACGAATGCGGTAATGTAAAGTGTAAATGTAATCAGGTCGATATAGTTCAGGCTGCCTTTCATGATGAGCCCTCCGCCCGCCGTAATTACGGCAATCTGCAGGAAGCAGATGAAGAATTCCATTGAGGCGTTAAACCTGCCCATTGCTTTGTAATATCCTTTCTTGGAGCCTTTATACATCTCGTTGGAACGGTCAAAACGCTCAAAGTCAACTTCGTGATTGTCAAAGGCTTTGGAGGTCTTCATTCCGGAAAGCGTAGATTCGATGTCCGCATTGATATCCGCCATTTTTTTCTTTACGCGGACCGAGGAATCCATCATGTCCTTTCTGCACGCGATGACGATGAAAACGAAGATCGGCACGATGACAAGCACAATAAGCGCAAGCCTGTATTCCACCGCAAACATTACCGCAAGTGCCCCGATTATGGTGATTGTCGAAATCAGCAGATCCTCCGGACCGTGATGGGCGAGTTCGGTTATTTCAAAAAGGTCTCCTGTCAGCCTGTTCATGAGTTTTCCTGTCCTGTTTTTGTCAAAAAAGTCAAAATCCAGTTCCTGAAAATGCAAATACAAATCCCTTCTAATATCTGCCTCAACGCGTATGCCGAACTGGTGCCCCCAGTAGGTAATGATATAGTTCATGAAGGCCCTTGCAACGAATGCTGCGGTTACAACCGCCATGACCGTAAAGAATGCCCGATATGCCTTGTCCGGCAGAAGGTCATACATCACATACCTTGAAACAAGCGGGAACGCGACATCGATTGCTGCCACAACAAAAGCACAGCACATGTCCAGAATGAAGAGTTTCTTGTGTGCCGGAAAGTACGATATAAAAATTCTGAAAAGTGATTTGTCGTAATTCTTTTTGTTTGTTTTCATCTCCAATAAACCTCATAAGGGCAGTCATGGAAGACTGCCCTGCTTTTGATTTTTAATAATAAAATTACAGATACGCGATTGCTTCGATTTCAATCAAAGCATCTTTCGGAAGTTTTGCAACTTCCACCGCTGATCTTGACGGGAATTCGCCGCTGAAATATTCGGCATACACTGCGTTCATCTTTGCGAAATCTCCCATGTTGTCCATAAAGCATGTAGTCTTTATTATCTTGTCCAATCCGCTTCCTGCCTCCTCAAGAACCGCCTTGAGATTGCAAAAGACCTGTCTTGTCTGTTCTTCGATTCCGCCGGATACAAGGTTTCCCGTTGCCGGGTCGATTGGAATCTGTCCGGATGTAATCACAAGATTTCCGATTATATTTGCCTGTGCATAAGGACCGATTGCTGCCGGTGCCTTGTCGGTTGCTACGATTTTTCTCATTTTCTTCCCTCCCTGAGTTATATGTCTTATCTTAACCCATTTTTTGTTGTGATTCAATGGATTTTTTGATTTTTTTTGTGATAATTACATAACAAATAATGTGTGCTGCCGTTGTAATTGCCCATGTAACCGGATAGGACGCGTACACAAATTCAACATGATGAAACGCAGGCAGCCGGCATACCGTCAAAATCCATATAATACGAAGCACGCAAGCTCCCAGAAGCGATACAATCATCGGCAGAATCGAATATCCGAGCCCTCGAATCATGCCCGTCATCGTATCCATGATGCCGCAGATGAAATACGGCACACAAATGAAAAGCATTCGTTTCAACCCTTCCCGTATCACAGGCGCGCTCTTTGAATAAATGCCAAGAAGCGGACTGCCGAATAAGTAGGTCAGATTTCCCACCGTGATTCCGGTCACTGCCGCACATGTTACCGCACAAATCAGAATTTTCTTCACGCGCTTGTACTTTCCCGCTCCGACATTCTGGCTCGTAAACGAAATTGCCGCCTGATAAAAAGCATTCATCGCAAAATATGTGAAATTTTCCAGGTTTGACGACGCCGCGCTCCCAGCCATTACGTATTTACCAAAACTGTTAATCGACGACTGTATAATGACATTTGAAAGAGCAAACAGCACTCCCTGAAACCCTGCCGGAAGACCGATCTGCAGGATAACCTTCAGTTTCTGTCGGTTAATACGCAAAAGCTTTGCTTTCAGTCGAAAAGCATCCGGCTCTTTGCTGAGGCAGCGCAGAACCAAGAACGCAGATAAGCACTGCGAAATCGAGGTTGCCGCTGCAACTCCTTCCACATCCATGTGCAGGGATATAACAAAAAACAGGTTCAGCCCCACATTCAGGACACCGGCAATCGCAAGATATACCAAAGGTCTTGCGGTGTCTCCTTTTGCGCGCAGCACCGCACTTCCGAAGTTATATATCATCATTGCCGGCATTCCCGCGAAATAAATCTGCATGTAGATTGTTGAAAGTGGCAGGATTTCATCCGGTGTAGCCATCATTGCCAGAACCGGTTTGGAAATCAGAATTCCGATTACCGCAAGCCCCGCGCCGCAGACAATGCTCAGCGCAATCGAGGTATGCACGGCCTGGCTGATATCCGCATCCCGCTTAGCTCCGTAATATCTTGCCGTCAGCACATTGGCTCCGATGGCAAGCCCCACGAAAAGATTTACCAAAAGGTTAATCAGCGACGATGTTGCACCCACAGCCGCCAGGGAATTATCTCCCGCAAAACGGCCGATCACAATAATGTCCGCTGCATTGAACAAAAGCTGCAGAATGCTCGACCCCATCAGCGGGAACGAAAAGAGCAGCATCTTCTTCAGAACCGAGCCGTCGGTCATGTCGATCTCATGCTTATGCTTTTTTTCCTCCCCGATTTCTTCGTCTTCTATGTTTTCTTCCTCTATTATTTCCATTTTCCTAAATCTCTTTTTCCACCTTTTCAAGTTTTCCTATGTCATCTGCCCAATATCCCCATACTTCCTGAAGCAGTTTGCGTCCGGCAAACATCGCAGCCAGCGACGGGTCGAGTGCCGGTGCGATTTCCACAACATCAAATCCGATTATCGGAAGATTCGTAAAAAGCTTTTCAAGCAAGGTCAGTGCCATTCTCGGCGTGAGACCGCCGAACTGCGGAGTGCCCGTTCCTGCCGCAAAGCCCGGATCAAGGGCGTCAATATCAAATGTAATGTAAATCTTCTTGAATTTTCTCATTCTTTCGATGCAGCAGCCCGCAACGGCTTCGATACCTTCGTGATAACAGTCGTACGCGGTTTTTACCTGTATCTTGTTTTCCTTATGGAATTCAAACTCGTCCGGCTCGATGGAGCGAATGCCGATGAAGAACAGGTTCTCAAGGGATTTGATATTCTTAAGTTCAAGTGCTCTTCTCTCGGTGTTGCCGTGCGAAAGGTAATCGCCTTCAAGCGCATCGCATAAATCCATGTGGGCATCGATATGAATGATTCCGAATTCCTCGTCAAGCGCATCATCTATGCCTCTTTCAACAGGGATGGTAACGGAATGGTCTCCGCCCACCATTGTGAAGCGCACATTGTTTTTTACCAGTTCCCGTACATATTCCTGTACCTCTGCGAAAAGCGTATCCCTGTCCTCATTCACAAAATCCCCCGCATCGAGGATGTTAAATTTATCGTAGTAATACAGCCGCTCGGTAGACGGTGTGGAATGTTTCGTGTTTGCACGCAGAATTTCGGGCGCTTCCGCAGCACCTCCGCGGTAACTGACTCCGCCGTCAAACGGAATTCCGAACAAAACCGCATCAACTTCGGTTTCTTTTCTGTCAGGTCTGTTAAGTCCGCACCACGACTGTGGATCAAGTGCATCTTTGGATTTTTTAAGCATATGTTTTTCCTCCTCGTCTTCGATGAATCCGGCATGGCTGTTTGAGCACATCCGTCAGCTATATTCTACCTTTTGAAGGTGGATTTCGTCAATACAAAATAGCGAAAGTCTTTGAAAATCATTGCTGTATTACAAGCTTTTTCAGTGCAAGAGTATATACCTTCATGGCAATTTCAAAGTCCTCTTCCGAAATATGCTCATTTTTCATGTGCTCCGTGCAGGGATGTCCCGGAATAATCGGACCGAATGCCACGATATTCGGCATTGCACGTGCGTAAGTTCCGCCTCCGATTACGGTCGGCTCATCCTCGATTCCGGTAACTTCCCTGAATGCTCCGATGAGGGTTCGGATTACCTCCCCGTTCTCGTCCATGAATACCGGATCCATGTGTTCCGTTATTTCCGCTGCAAAGCCTTGAGACTCAAATGTCTCTTTTATTCTCTTCTTGATTTCGTCAGCTTTGAGTGTCACCGGATAGCGGATGTCGATTCCGAGCGTGATTTTTTCTTCATCGGTTTTCAAAAGGCCGACATTCATTGTCAGCTTTCCGCTCTGCTTGTCGCTGAAATTCAGTCCAAGGGCTTCCCCGTGCAGGTGGTATCCGATTAAATCCATATATTTTGCCGCAAACGAGCATTTCGGTGCGGCTGCTTCCATGGCCTTTGTTATGGCATTCTCACCTGCTTCCGGTGTGCTTCCGTGTGCCGAAACGCCGCTCATTTGAATTGTCTCATCGTTCACGGTGACAATTTTCGCAAGGTCTGCGACCATGTTTACGGCATTGCCGCCCTCTGCGGCTTTGATTCCGCTTCCGGCAATCGGATGCGATACATACAGGGAGATGATTCCTTTTTCACCATAGATTGCAGGAAAATCCGCGTCCGGCGTAAATCCGTACGACGGCAGCTCCTCATGTTCTCTGTAATACTGCATGTCAAGCCAGTCTCCGGCCTCCTCCTGGCAGCCGAAGATGATTCTGACTCTCTTTTTAAGCGGCACTCTACTGTCAAGCAGTTCCTTCATCGCCATGACTGCACAGAACGCAGGTCCTTTGTCGTCCACCACGCCCCTTCCGTACATCTGCCCGTCCTCAATGGTCAAATCATACGGCGGATAGTCCCAGTCATTTCCCGCAGGCACAACATCGAGGTGAGCAAGAATTCCGATAAGCTGATCTCCCTCTCCGATTTCCGCCCAGCCTATGCGATTCTCGCAGTTTTTGGTTCGAAAGCCCAGGCTCTCGCATAAGTCGAGCATGTATTTCAATGCTTCAAACACGTGACGACCGTAAGGCATCACGCCATATTTTTCGTCATATTCTTCGCCGCATCCCGTTTCACTCGGAATACGCAGTAACCCCTTTAATGCTTCTGACATCATTTCTTTCGTTCTCCCTCCTGCACAAAAATCCGCTGCATCCGTTTTGCGGGGCTTATCCTCACAAAACCCGGCACACAGCGGATTCCATTTCAACTTATATTTTCAGTATACTATAAAAACGGCTTATATGCAAAGCCCAATTTGAAGCTTTCCGTGCTGAACACTTTCCGGCCTTCCGGCGTTTTCCAAATCTCCGGTGCAGGAAGTCCGATCATGGATACTTTCTGCCCGATTGTCCAGTTCGGGTTGGTAACAGGCCGGCCTTTGTCGTCCAGCATACAGATGAGATCAGGCACACAGATGTCGAGTTCACCGTTTCTCTTCGCGTAGATATTTTCATTCTGTATGAAAATTTCGTACTTTTCCCCTTCAAAGCCGTCGCATCCGGCAAGGTGAACCTCAGCGAAGGTAAATCCGTCTCTGAATTCCCAAGGTGTCTCTTCAACCGTGCCGCGGAAGAGAAGTTTTCCTTCGAATCCGTCTGCGATGGCTGCTGCTGCATCCAAACCGTTTTCGTTTGCTTCACGCAGGGTTCTGCCGATGTTCATCGCATAGCTGATTGCACCTTTTATAACGGATTTTTTGAACACATTTCCACGCATCGGGTGATCGGTCACTCCGACCTCGTTGCCGCTTGCGACTGCAATTGCCCTTACAATTGCTTCGGCTCTGAGATCATTGACAACATCTTTGATGATTACCGTCTCACCGAAATTCGTGGCACATGCCAGCGGTGTAATGGGGATTCCTGCCAGATAGAAGGTGGAATGCTGCAGCTCCGGAACGGATCTTCCCGCAGGGTCGCTGTCTGCGAGCGGTCTGTCGAGCGACATTGCGATATGCATAGCCTCCGCGGTGTTTTCGCCTCCGAGTTCCGTTGAAGAAACCGCGCAAAACTTTTCTCCCATATATTCTTCCAGTGTTTTAAACGCAAGTACTGCGGATGAATCGCTAAGACGCGGCAAGTCTTTGTATTGCGGATCTGCCTCTTCGCCCTCGCAGAGCGTTGCACCGCATCCGTAAGGTGAAGCCACGAGACCGTCGTCCGGAATTTCTTCCAAGGACATCAGTTTCAATGCCTTGCCTTCGTCATAGTCCTTTTCAATCATCCGAAGCCCTGCGGCGAGGCTGCCGCCGCCGCCTGTTCCGACGACCGTACAGCCGTACAGAATGTCGATTGCTTCTTGTCTTGTTAAAACTTTCATGTCATACCCCTGTTTCTTATTTATTTATTGTCGGTCTTGATGTGGAAGGCCAGATTTTTTCAAGAATCAGATAGATAACGATTGCAAATCCGATTCCCGCAAAGTCGAGCTGTACCAGATACGAGAGCACAACCGAGATTATCCAAGTGAGCACACCTGCGATATAAATGCCGTCTCTGGAATGCCAGTTCTCCGGTTTGCCTTTGCCTATGATGAAGTAATCTGTAAACATGATTCCTCCGAGCGGGCAGACCATGTATGCAAGATATCCGAGGAAAATCTCGATATTATCAACGATTCCTGTCAGTCCGAGGAGTGTGCCTAAAACGCCTACGATAACCGTTACTTCTCTTCTTCTGTTGTCCGGTGCATTTACTGCCAAAACAACATCGAGTGCGCCGCAGTATGCGTTGGAGGAGTTTGTTGTCCATGTCGAAAGAATAAGGGAAATTACGCCAAGTACCGGAATTCCAACAACGATAAGTACCATGCTGATGTCGAATTCCCCTGCAACTTTTGTGAGTATAGCTCCGAGAGCGAGAGTGATAATTCCCATCGGGAATACGCCTACTGTCGTTGACAAAATCGTTTCCTTTCTTGACTTTTGGAATCTTGCAACATCGGCTGCCGTAATTACGCCGCATGCATAGAAATCAAAGGATAAAATTACGCCGTCCAGGAAAGACATCGTCGGTGTGATTTCCTCATCAATCGCGCTGATTCCGTTTTGCTTAATCGCAAGGTAAGTTCCGATAATCATAACGATGAGCAGAAGCGGAACCGATACATAGTCCAGCTTTTCCATTGCCTTCATTCCGAAAGCCGCTGTGATTGTCATGATTACACCCCAGAAAATGCAGGAAAGCGCATAAGGAACTGTGATTCCAAAGTTTGAGTCAAGGAAGTTTACGAAAGATTCCGCACATTCCTGGTTGTTGATGCCGAACCAGCCAACAAGGTTGATGGCGAAGACAATCGCCGCGATGTATCTTGCGCCCTTCTTTCCAAGTGAGGATTCTGTAATCGTGCAGGATGCAAGACCCAGGTCGCTTCCGATAAATCCAAGCACAGTCATTGCGATTACAACGAGTATGTACCCTACCGTACCGGAAAGAATTGCAGGCCAGAAATTCATTTCCTCAACCAGCAGAGCTCCCTCCAAAAATGACGGCACGCATACGCATATGCCAGCCTGAATGAATGCCAGTGGAATCCATCCTTGTTTCTGCTCTTTCGTAATCTGTGATAAAGCATTGATTTCTTGATTATTATTGCTCATAATAACTCCTTTCTCCCGCACGCCACGGGATTCTCGCTTTTTTTCACATTATAGGTTTTTCCGTCGCAAAAGTAATTAAAATTTTAACGAAGTTTTAGCTGCTTTTTTATGCACATGCACAAAAATATATTGCCTTTGCGAGATTTCTGTGATAAAAATGAAGAAAAAGCAAACTTTTTCTTATGGAGGTAAACCATGAGCATAACCGTAAAAGACTGCCTGAGTCTTCCATCGCTTTGCATGGGCCGTGTCATCGCCGGTCGGAATGGACTTTCCGGCATCGTAAGTTCCGTCACCGTTTTTGAGTTTGATTTAACATCGGATGATATTTTCACACCTAACGAACTGGCGATCACTGCCTTCTACGACATCCGAAACAGCATACCGGATCAGGTTGAAACGATAAAAGCCGCAAAACGCAGCGGCATCGTTGCGCTTGTTTTGTTCTATTCCGATATGGTTCTCCATGGCGTGGACCGCAAAGTTGTGGAAGCCGCTGACCAATGCAACCTCCCGCTGATTCTGCTTTCCGGGGATGATATGGGGCTGAAATACAGTGATGTGATCCACGATATCTGTGAGGCAATCTTCTCGGACGCGCGTTCGGAGGATTTCTATATTGACAACACGATTGACCGAATTTCGCAGATGGATGACCGCCACCGCAGTCTCGACACGGTTCTGGGACTCATCAGCGAATACAACCGTTCCAGCGTCGTGCTCTGTAACTCAGATAACCGAATTCTTGGGTATTCCCTTTGGCCTGCCGGAAGTTCGCTTAATGTCGAGAAATTTTTTGCGAATTTCCCCGAAGATATACACTCGGAAAAAATACTTTCCTATGAATTCAAGAGCAAGGGCGGAACTCCTCTCAAGCTCTGCTTTGTCAATCCTTTTGCATCGATTTCAAGAAATATACTCTCGGAAACCGCACAAATTATTCAGCTTTATACATCGATTTGGAACGTGAATCTCGACACAAACAGCCGCGAAAGCGTAATTCCGCTGATTCTTGAGAAAAAGTTTGATGCCCTCGCCGAGGTTGCCCGCAGCAACAATCTCGAACTTGATAATTATAGGTCAATGCTGGTTTTCAGTCCCAAAGATGACACCTCCGAAATACGCCGCATGATCGCAGAATACGACCGCACTGCTGTCACCGACCGCTACGGCAATGTACTGATTTCCTTTCTATCAGCGGATCTTGCCAATACAAAAGGTCAGCTGTTGATAGACGAGCTGACCGGAATCTGTTCAGAAAAAATATATAAATTTACCGAGAAAAACATAACGAAGCATGCCGCGCATATTTATCTTGAAATATGTTCGGCCTCTTCCGCAATTGAAAAGATTTTTCCTATGCGAAAAATCGTAATGTATGACACGCTTCATTTCGCCGCAAACTGCATTAAACCGGAAAGCACTGCCAATGCCGACGCCTCATACTATCGCTCGCTTCTTTCACCTCTGGCTGCGGAAAAAAGCGACGAGCTTCTCCTGACTTTGCAGACCTATCTTTTTGATGCGGACGCCTCTGTAAAAAGAACAGCAGAACTTCTCTTTCTGCACCGTAACACGGTGAAATACCGTCTGGATCGCATTCGCGATTTTCTCGGACGTGATTTCGAGCAAATGCCTCTGTATCAAGATGTCTATCTGGCTGTGGCACTCGAAAGAATCCGTGAGTTGTAAGAACGGGAAATCAGCGCACCCGAAACTTGACACCAAGTTTCGCCGCAGTCTTGCGGCATTCCTCGACATCCTGCGATGAAATCGAACCGCTCACCACAGACATTGTCACATCAGGCACATACTGCTTGACCTCTTGCGTGAAACGCAGAATTTCGTCGAAGGACTGAATTCCAAATTTCGGTCTGCATAACTCATTGTATTTTTCGGCGGTGGGCGCATTCAAGCTGATTGAAATTGCGTCCAGCCTGCCGGAAAACTCACGCGCCGTCGGTTTGTCATTGATGAGATCAGATAAACCGTTGGTGTTCAGTCTCATCTTCAGCTTTTCCTTCAGCAGCGGGTCATTTTTTACATAATCGCAAACAGCCAGGAGGCAGTCAAGTCGTTCCGTCGGCTCCCCGTATCCACAAAATACAATCTCGTCATATGCGGCAAGATTCTGCTGCTTAAGCATTTTCATCAACTCTTCCTTGCTCGGTTCTCGCTTCAGCCATAAGCTGTCTGCGTCTCCGAGTGAATCAACCATGTCCCGTATGCAGAAAGCGCACCTGCAGGGACACTTGTTTGTCATATTGACATAAAGTCCTCCGCCGTAATCATAAAACACATCTCCGATATATTCCATAACCATTCCTCCTTTTAGCTTTCGGAAAGTCTCAGCTGCCCGCAGGCGGCATCAATATCATCACCGAGTTCGCGCCGGATCGTTGCCGGAATCCCGTTTTCGTTCAATACTTTTTGAAATTGAATCACTGCCCCGCGTTCCGTCGTGTCATACCCGGTTTCCTCTACCTTGTTGAGCGGTATCAAATTCACATGACAAAGCATGCCACGGAGCCTTGATGCGAGCATCTTTGCGTGTTCCGTGCTGTCATTGACACCCTTTACCAATGTATATTCAAACGTAATGCGGCGGGAGGTTTTCTCTGTGTAATCCTTGCAAGCCTCAAGTAAAGTTTCCATCGGATAGGTTTTGTTTACCGGCATGATTTCGCTTCGCATTTCGTCACTTGCGGCGTGAAGCGATATTGCCAGATTAACTTGCGGGAAATCTTCCGCAAACCTTACAATCTTCGGTACGAGTCCGCAAGTTGAAACCGTGATGTTTCGCATGCCGATGTCAAGACCGTTTCTGTCGTTGATGATGCGTATGAAAGCCGCCAGATTCTCGTAATTGTCAAACGGCTCGCCCGTTCCCATTACCACAACATGACTGATACGCTCCCCTGCCTGCTTCTGTGCCGCCAGTATCTGACCTGCAATTTCGCCGGGCGTGAGATTTCGTTTCAGTCCACCGATGGTCGATGCACAAAACCGGCACCCCATTCTGCATCCCGCCTGCGAAGATACACAGATGGAATTTCCAAACTTATATTTCATAAAAACGCTTTCTATCGCATTTCCGTCCTCAAGCCCAAACAAGAACTTGCGCGTGCCGTCCAGCTTGGAAACCTGTTCGCGCAGAACCGCAGGCTGCACAAGCGTGGCACATTCTGCCAGTTTTTCACGCAAGGTCTTCGGCAAATTACTCATGTCCTCGAACGACTCCGCACCCATGCGAATGCCGCCGTCCTTAGCCGGACCACCGTGAATCCAGCCGAATATCTGCTTCGCTCTGAATTTCGGCTGCCCAAGCGTCTCCGTCACAAAACTCTCCAGCTCGTTATATTCCAAATCGGTCAAATTAACCTGATCATTCATCCTCTGTTTTCTCCCATTTTTTTCAAAGTTCTCATCACGATTTCTGCTGCGGTGTCCGATGCTTTTTTCTCGAATTCATCATAGTCCTCATGCGCAGCCCCGTCCGCAAGGTCCGAAATGCAGCGTACAACGGCAATCGGAATCTTGTTTACAAAAGCGGTATACGCCACCGCACAGCTTTCCATTTCTACACATAGAGCCATTGGAAACTGCTCTTTCAGCCTGGTCTTGCTTGCTGCATCCGTAACAAACAAATCACCGGTAAGGATCATTCCCTTATGAGTACGCGCCGTTCCCGCGCTTTCAAGAAGCAGACCTGTCAATTCCGGGTCTGTCGGAAAAACTTGCCGGAACGGAAATAACTCCGTAAGCTGCGATTTTCTTACATCGTGATAGGTAAGCCCGTTCGCAATCACTACATCCAAATGTTTGACTGCAGGGTCAAGGCTTCCGGCGATTCCGGTATGTATAATTTCGTCCGGCGCAAATTTATCAATCATAAGCTGCGTGTAAATTGCCGCGTTGATTTTGCCTACTCCGCAGATGGAAAGCACCACGTCGCATCCGCAAATCCGGCCTTCGTAGAACTTCATTCCATTGTATTCATATTCTTTAACTGTGTCCTGCTCCATAGCCATATGCAGTTTTTCAGCTTCCACCCACATTGCTGAAATAATGCCTGTTTTTCTCATGGAATCGCCCTCCGCATGCAGTTAATTTTAGATGATTGTAACTTAATTATAGGTCAGATTCACGGCTTTTGCAAGCAGCTAACGGATAAGAGCATTCTTACTTCCGAGGGAAATTCCGGTTAGCTTCACTTCAAGCTGCACACCGTCCTCTTCGTTTGTTTCTGTGATTCCTATAAGCAGTTTTTTATTGAGCGTTTCGGGAATATAATATTTGCCAATCTTGTAGTCGATGCCTGCCCTATGCGCCTGCGAAAGCTGGTATCGCCGCTTTATTCTGTACAGCTTCCCGTCCTTCCGGAAAAAAGCTCCTGTCTGGTGAAAACGGAACGGAATTCCTCTTTCCACGCACTGTCTCCGCATGTTGAGAATCCAGTCATAATCACAGACTCTGGCATTCACACCGGATTCGCCGCCCGTCGCAACCTCCTCAATGCTGTCATCTAAATACGGCGAAAGGTCGATTCGCTCAAGGAGCGGCGAGGCTATGATGGACTTGTGCTTAATCGGTGCATTCAAAAAAATCGGCAGACGGTAGTCGGCTCTTCTCTGATCCTCCACCGTGCATCCAACGAGCACATTATCATATCCGTCTCCCCAATCGTCCGGAATGCACTGCATAAATCGGTCAATCCGCTTCGTAAAGAAATAGAACAGGCAGTCGCTTCTTTGTTTCATCATACGCCAGCATTCCGCCCGCCACTCATCCGCATCCTTTAGCAAAAAGTCAGAAGTAAAGCATGTAAACACAATCTTCCCACTCGGCAGTTTATAGCTTCCGTCCCTTTTTCTTTTAATCGGGTAATCGAAATTCCCTGTCTTGCGGCAGATACTGCTTGCGCCGGCTGCTCCATACATCTCATCCTGCCTGTACACATAGCAGTATCTGCATCCCGGGCTGATTTTGGTGCAGCCGTGCCAGGGGTTCCAGTCCATATAAATTTTGTAATCCGGGTTTGATTTCGCTGCCATATTCTTTCTCCTTGAAAATAGCAGACATACCAACTACACATGGTAGTCAGCATGTCTGCTGCTGGTTCTATTATACTTCGAGATACTTCGGGGCTTTCAGGTTTCCGCTAAAGTGCCGCGATTTCTTCTTCGCTGAGTCCGGTGTTCTTCGCAATTACGTCAATCGGAATGCCGGATTCTTTAAAGTTCTTGGCAATCTCACATTGCCTCTGCATCGCACCACGTTCAGCACCGGCACGCTCGC
>FR881930.1 GCA_000435615.1 Firmicutes bacterium CAG:238
GCTCTCGTGACAGAGCAGATCTGGAAACCGGTGCAGAAAATCTGCGAGGATCTGGAGCTGGATCAATGCCCTTCTGCCGCGTGGGACGACAAGGTCAATGTCACCTTATACTATACCGACGGCAAATATCAGATCGTCAGACCGGACAAGCAGACGATGGAAGCTTTGCGTGTCTACTTCGACGAGCTGGTCAGAGATATCGGCGAGTAAGCGTTACCGCGGCCTTTTGTTTTTTGCTTGTTTCTTTGGACGGATTCCAGTATACTATAGATAACGGCGACAGCTGCGCGGCGCGAAATCGGCAGGAGGTTTCCTGCGGCGCGCAGGGAAAGTGTGGATACGAGGATTGAGAAAGGAGCTGCGGTCTATGAACAAGCAGGAAAAACGAAAAAAAATATCCATCGGTGTGGAGGATTTCAAAGAACTCATTGATAAAGACGGATATTTCGTCGATAAGACTTTGATGATAAAAAAATTGATTGAAAGCCAGGCGAAGGTTACTTTGTTTACGCGCCCGAGACGCTTCGGCAAGACCCTCAACCAGTTTATGATTCGCCGTTTCTTGGAGGATGAAAGAACGCGAAGCGGGGAGCGAATTGATAACGGTCATCTCTTCGATGGGCTGAAAATAGCAGAGTGCGGCGAAGAGATTCTCTCCCATCAGCAGCAGTATCCTGTGATTTTTTTGAGTTTAAAGTCGGCGAAACAGCCGAATTTTGAAGAAGCATATAAGAAGCTTTGTGGGGAAATCGCAGGAGAATTTCGAAGACATCAGTATCTTCTCGAGGGAAACAGCCTTGCAGATGACCAAAAAAATATATTTCAAAAGATTATGACAAAACAGTCTGACTACGGCGAGTACAACGACGCGCTGAAGTTTTTATCGGAATGCCTGTGGCAATATCATGGAAAAAACACCATCATCCTCATCGATGAATACGATGTACCGCTGGAAAATGCGTATTTTGAGGGCT
>FR881931.1 GCA_000435615.1 Firmicutes bacterium CAG:238
ATTTTTATATATTTTACATTATCATATTTTCGTGTTATTGTCTATATATAGACATTGAAGTTTGGAGGTGTTTGAATTGACCGCTTTATGTGAAGGGTTTATGCTTGCTTGTTTTGGGATTTCATGGCCGATTAACGTTGCAAAATCACTTCGTGCGCGTTCCGCAAAAGGCAAGAGCATATTCTTTGAGGTTATAATCATTGTAGGATATTTGTTTGGTATCGCAGGAAAATTTCTCTCCGGTGCCGTAAATTTTGTGCTCGCGCTCTATTTCATCAATCTGATCGTCGTATCCATCGATTTAGCCCTGACAATCCGGAACAAGCACTTGGACGAGCTGGAAGCTGCACAGGTCCTTGCCGTTGAAATAGATTTATAGCAAAAACCGCCGCAGTTCCTTGAATTGCGACGGTTTTTGCCGTCATTTTGTCCATGTTCGCACGCCGTATCTGCATTGTTTCAATTCACTTTCCGCTATCTTGAAATGGTCGTTGCCGCAGCGGACATAAAGAATCACTCGTACTTTATAATAATATTTCTTTCCGCGGACTCCCTCCTTGTTGACGTATACATTTTTTTCATGGGTACGCCATGTAATGTATCGTGAATGTTTTCTTACAGATCGACAGAACTTATAATATATCTCGTAGCCCTCTGCCTCTGCTTCATCGATGAGTTCCTCCAGTTCAGCACTCGGTTGAACGACTACTTTAATATTCTTTTTCTTTGTTTTCATGGTGCGTACGGCGAGTTCAAGATTCATGACTTTTTCTGAGAGCGCGATCTCCGTTTCGTTCAGGATCGGCTCGTCCGCATCAGGCGGAAACTCAAATCCGAACGTCTCATTTGCTGTAAAGCCAAACGCGAGGAATAAACTCAAAGCAACGCACA
>FR881932.1 GCA_000435615.1 Firmicutes bacterium CAG:238
CCGACAAAATTCGACACGCGAAAGCCGAAAGGCAATCACACCCCAAAAATCTTCTCAATTAATTTTGTCACGCTTTTCTATTGAAAAGCATTTATTGAAATGATAAAATGAAACTGTAAAAACCTATTTTCAAAAAATGAGTAAAGGTGAAATTATGAATGAAATAAAGAAGAAAAAATATAACATTAAGGTCGTAAATCCGGCAGAGCGCGAACAATACATTTCTGATAATGATATGGAGATGGATCTCAGAGCATCTGCGGCAGTGAAAGCGGCATTGAATAAGGCTGAAATTTGCAAAAAACCAATCGCCAAATACGATAAAGAAAAAAAGAAAGCCTATGTCGAGTATCCGAGTGGGAGAAGAGTAAATGTCTGAGAAAAAACCAATGGTTCTTGTTTTGGCAGGGCCAAATGGGTCAGGTAAAAGCACGATTACGCAATATTTTGATAAGATTGGAACTTATACAAATGCGGATGACATTGTAGCAGCAACGGGGATGAGCAACCAAGAAGCAGCCGAGTTTGTTGACCATAAACGATATGAGGCTATTGAGAATGGAGAAGATTTTACTTTTGAGACGGTATTATCATCTCAATATAAAATAGAGATATTAAAGAAAGCAAAGGAATCCGGATATTTTATCAAATGCGTTTTTATGTTGACTGTTGACCCTGAAGTTAATGTGGCGCGTGTAGCAACAAGAGTCGCTTCGGGTGGACATGATGTTGAAAAAAGTAAGATTATAGAATTAATCGGAGAATGAGACACCCCTAAAAATCCTCCCAAACCCTCTAAAAATTTTCCCCCTTTACAATCACCTCAGATTGC
>FR881933.1:0-4828 GCA_000435615.1 Firmicutes bacterium CAG:238
AATTTACAGAAAAACTTTCACAGTCTCGCAAAATCTGCAATGCTTTTCACAGTCTGGTCACTCTTCACGATTCGGGAAAAATAGCATATAAAAGGCAGTCTGCAATTGATATGCAGGCTGCCCTTCCCTTGTCTTATGAAAGATTCAAAATCTGTTTTACCGCGTTTTTCCCGTCGCGGTACAAAGCCTCTTCGTCAAGTTTAAGCGAGTCGATTGGTTCAAGTTCTTCGCCATCATTGCAGAAATATATCTGATGCGGCTTGGAAGAATCGTCCTTGGCTTCTTTGATTACGAGATCAACCGAAAATTCACTGTAATTGCCAAAATCTGCGTCCTCACCAATCTCCTTGATGTAATCCTCGATGGTGCTTCTCTGTGTTTCGCTCAGCTCCATATCTTTGATTTCATCCCGTATACCCTTGACAAACGGGATATCCTCAACGCTCTCAAATTTGTTCTTCATTTCGCATTGAATTGCGACTGTATACTGCAGTTCTCCGTCCACCTCGTCCTCACTGAGAAGCGTACTCTCCAAATTCCGAATGTCATAAAAGTCTTCATAATTTGTCTTTACCCAATTTTCCGCCTCTTGCTGTGGCGTTAATGCCGTTTCCGGCTCTTTCTCCTCTGCACATCCGCAAAAAAGCAATGCTGCAATCATCACCGCCGCCAAAAGCAGCGCACATTTTCCTCGACCTCTCTTATCTCTCATCCTATTCCCCTCCATATTCGCGTTCGCGCAAATTGACTTTAACTTGCTTTTACAATACACGAGTAATGTCGCTTTGTCAACCGCTACAATTCTAAATCTTAGAAAAGCAAGTTCTGAGACATAGCAAAACAAAGAACGGCTAATTAAAAAACTCCGATTAAGGCGGAGGGAATCAAATCCTCTTCCTTAAAAGGAGCTTTTTATTATAAGCTTACTGTTCCAAATCCTTATTCATGCAGCAGTTTTTATACTTCTTGCCGCTTCCGCACGGACACGGGTCATTTCTTCCAATCTTCGGCTGTTCTCTTCTGAAAGTTTCCGGTTTGCGCGCGTCCTCAGGCTTTGGAGCTGCCTGCGGCATCTGTCCGGAGCCGGATCCTACGGACGGACCTCTTCTCACATTCATTTCAGAGTCTTCGAAATCTTCCTTTCGGTTCTGTCCTCCGGAGATAACCTGCTTACGCTGCGTTCTTGTATTCACCGTAACGCCGAAGCAGTATCTTACGGTTTCTTCTTTGATGTCGCCGATCATTTCTTCGAACATGTCGAAGCCTTCGTTTGAGTATGCAATTGCCGGGTCGATGTGACCGAGGGAACGAAGACCGATACCCTGCTTCAAATCGTCCATTGCATCGATGTGATCCATCCAGCGGTTGTCTACAACACGGAGCAAAATCATCTTTTCGACTTCTCTCATCTGAGGAGCACCGATTTCCGCCTCTTTCTCATCGTAGAGTCTGTTGAATTCCGCAACGACATCTTCCTCCAGCTTATCCGGGGTGAGCTGCTGAATACCCGCCTCATCATACTTCATGCCTGTGAATCTGTCGGTGAGTCTCTTCAGGTTCTTATTCATCAGATCAAAATCCCATTCTTCCGCAAACTTACTGCCTACGGTAATCGGAACTACGATGCTGTGAATAAGGTCTTCCATCATTTCCGTGATGTAGGACTTGATGTCGTCTCCGAAAAGAACCTTGCGGCGCTGGTCGTAAATAACCTCTCTCTGCTTATTCATAACATTGTCATACTGAAGAACATATTTACGAATTTCAAAGTTGCGGCTTTCTACCTTCTTCTGTGCGCTCTCTATTGTCTTGGAAAGCATTCCGGCAGCCAAAGCTTCTTCCTGCATTCCGAATTTATTCATAACGCCCTGAATTCTCTCTCCGCCGAAGAGGCGCATCAAATCGTCCTCCAGGGATATGAAGAACTGCGTCTGACCCGGGTCTCCCTGACGACCGGAACGACCTCTGAGCTGATTGTCAATACGTCTGGATTCGTGTCTTTCCGTACCGATGATGCAAAGACCGCCGAGCTCTCTTACCTTCTGCTGTTCTTCTGCTCTTTCCGCCTTGAATTTCTCAAGCAGCTCGCCGAAAGCCTTTCTTGCGTTTAAAAGTTCCTCGTCATCGCTTGTCACAAAGCTCGTCGCAAAGGAAATCTGCTCCTCTGTGTACCCCTGATTCTTCATTTCTCGTTTTGCTTCAAATTCCGGGTTGCCGCCGAGGATAATATCGGTACCACGACCTGCCATGTTGGTTGCGATGGTTACCGCGCCCAGACGACCTGCTTCCGCAACGATTTCCGCTTCCTTCTCGTGCTGCTTTGCGTTGAGAACATTATGCTTAACGCCGCGCTTCTTCAGCATGTCACTGATTCTTTCGGAATTTTCAATCGAAATCGTACCGACAAGCACCGGCTGTCCGGTTGCATGCGCTTCCGCAATTCTGTCCGCGATTGCATGGAACTTTGCAGGTTCCTTTGCAAAAATCGCATCGTCAAGGTCTTCTCTGATTACCGGCTTATTCGTCGGAATCACAACTACATCCATGTTGTAGATTTCACGGAATTCGTCCTCTTCTGTCTTCGCGGTACCCGTCATACCGGCAAGCTTGTTATACATTCTGAAATAGTTCTGAAGCGTAATTGTCGCAAGTGTTTTTGATTCAGAACGAACCAAAACGCCTTCTTTGGCTTCGATTGCCTGGTGCAGGCCATTGCTGTATCTTCTTCCGAACATCAGACGACCTGTAAATTCGTCAACGATAACGATTTCACCATCTTTAACGATATAGTCAACGTCTTTCTTCATAATCGCTTTTGCCTTCAACGCTTCGACAACGTGATGGTTGATTTCCATGTTTTCCGGATCACCAAAGTTTTCAATATCAAAGAATTTCTCCGCCTTGTTAACACCTTCGTCGGTAAGGCTGACTCTCTTTTCCTTTTCTTCAATCGTATAATCCGCATCCTCGCCTTCGCGCAAAGTGTTCACGAACTTGTTTGCGATGCGATAAAGGTCGGTGGAGTCATCTCCCTGTCCGGAAATGATGAGCGGTGTTCTTGCTTCATCGATTAAGATGGAGTCAACTTCGTCGATAATCGCATAGTTCAGATCCCGCTGCGTAAGCTGGTCAGCGTAGATAACCATGTTGTCACGCAGATAATCGAAACCGAATTCGTTGTTTGTTCCGTAAGTAATGTCGGCTCTGTATGCCGCTTTTCTTGTCCTGTCACTGATTCCGTGAATTACGCATCCAACCGTCATGCCGAGGAAGGTGTAGATTTTTCCCATCCATTCCGCGTCACGCTTTGCCAGATAGTCATTGACTGTGATGACATGAACGCCTTTCCCTTCCAACGCATTCAGATATGCCGGAAGTGTAGCAACCAGGGTTTTACCTTCACCGGTTTTCATTTCGGCGATTCTGCCTTGATGCAGCGCGATACCACCGATAATCTGTACTTTAAAGTGCTTCATGCCGACGCTTCTCCACGCTGCTTCCCTGCACACCGCAAAAGCCTCCGGCAGGATGTCATCCAAAGTTTCGCCGTTTGCAATCCTTTCTTTGAATTCTGCCGTTTTACCTCTCAGTTCATCATCTGTAAGAACTGACATGCTGTCCTCAAGTGCAATGACACTGTCTGCGATTTTTTCCAATTTTTTTACTTCCTTGGTGTTTAAGTCACCAAAGATTTTTTCCATTAAGCCCATTCGGTATTCCCCTTTCTTTATTCATCACGCGGTAACTCCGTTACCGTCATGTTTATTTCCAAAGCTTTTCTTGCATCAGCCTTCGTAACCTTAACCTCAAAGCGCTTATAATCAGCCTCATATACGAAGCTGTCTCCCACCTTCGGCAGATTATCAAGCTGCAGCACAACCCAGCCGTTTACCGTAGTCGCATCCACCTCTTCTTCCACATCGAAGAAGTCGAACATTTTGTCCAGGTTCGTTCCGCAAAGCACGCGGTATGATCCATCCTGCTGCTGAACAATATCCTGAAGTGCAACTGCATCATGCTCATCGTAGATTTCGCCGACAAGTTCCTCAATAATGTCTTCCATTGTCACAAGACCCGAAGTTCCGCCGTATTCGTCAACGATGATGGCGATATGGGTTTTTCCCATCTGCAGTCTTTTCAACAGCTGTGAAATCTTCATGGAACCCGCAACGAAGATGACCGGCTTGACATACTCCGAAACCGGTGTGTTCTTGCCTTTTATGTAATTGTGGAAATCCTTCTGATTGAGCACTCCCACGATGCTGTCCAGATCATCCTCATAGATCGGCAGACGCGAAAATCCTGTTGAAAGGAAAAGTTCTTCTATTTCTTCAAGCGGAGCGTCGATTTCCGCCGCTTTGATATCTACTCTCGGCGTAAGAACATCCCAAGCTTCCAGCTCATTAAATTCAATTGCATTCTGAATCAGCTCACTCTGCTCTTCGTCAATTCCACCTTCGGTTTCCGCCTCTTCCACAATCGTCAAAAGCTCATCTTCCGTAATCGGCTTGATTTCGTCCGTGTGGAATATCAGTGCAAGGAATTTCTTCCATCCCTTGAACAGCCAATTCACCGGTGCAAACAGCAGCATGAACAGTTTCAGGAGCGGCGCCGATGCCATGGCAAACTTTTCGGGATTTTCCTTCGCCAAGCTCTTGGGCGAGATTTCTCCGAAAATCAGTACAACGATGGTAACCACAATGGTCGAAATGGTTGCCCCGTAAAGCGGATACATCTCCATGAAAAGCACGGTCGCGATTGCGGAGGTTGCAATATTTACAATATTATTACCCACTAAAATCGTCGAAAGCAGATCATCATAGCGTTC
>FR881933.1:4860-19247 GCA_000435615.1 Firmicutes bacterium CAG:238
CTCTCGCCTTCTTGTCTCCGTCATTGGCAAGATTCTTGATTCGAATTCTGTTGACGGAAGTAAATGCTGTTTCCGATGCCGAAAAATATGCTGAAAACCCAATTAAAACAACGATTGCAAGTATTTTGTACATTTCTTTCCTTTCCTTTTTTAAACATCACAAAATCGGCCCCAAATAAAAGACCTTCTCCATTATATCATCTATCCAATGCGAATTAAAGTGAAATCCTTGTGAAAACAAGCTTCACACATGGATTTTAACGGCATTTTGGCGTTTGTCACCCATCTAAAAATATCGGTTGACATCATGTTTTGTCTAAGATATACTATTCTCGTCACATTTTGTGTAACGATGTCGAACAAAAAGAGAAAGGAATTACATGCAATGTCTACGAAAACCGTTCTTCTTGCGCTCCTGCACGAAAAAAACGGCAGCTTTGTCTCCGGGCAGGATATCGCCTCACGCTTGGGAGTCTCAAGAAACGCAATATGGAAAGCTGTCAAATCTCTGCAGGAGCAGGGGTTTGAAGTGGAAAGTCAGGCGGGTGTGGGTTACCGTCTTGCCGCTGAACGCGACATCATAAGCAAAGATGTCTTGGCAGATGAGATTAAATACCCTTGCAGTATACATGTTTTTGATAAAATAGATTCCACCAACAATTATGCAAAAAAAATCGAGGCGTGCAAAACGCCGCAGCTCATCATCGCATCAGAGCAGACTGCAGGACGCGGCAGGCTCGGCAGGAGTTTTTATTCGCCGGCGGAAAAAGGTATTTACATGAGCATTGCTTTTGAACCGGATTTTGACTTGGACAAATCGCTCTTCGTCACAACGCTTTCCGCCGTTGCGGCATGCCGCGCAATCGAAGATGTCGCGGGTCTGCGTCCGAAAATCAAATGGGTCAACGATATTTATCTTGACGGCAGGAAACTTGCGGGCATTCTGACGGAAGCCGAGAGTAATTTTGAGAGCGGAAGAATTCAAAAAATCATCGTAGGCATCGGCATCAACTGTTTCTCCTGCGACCTTCCGGAGCAAATCCGTGATATCGCCGCCTGCTTAGAGCAGGATACAAGCAGCTTTACGCGCAATAAACTGATTGCATCTTTCTGCAACCGGTTCTTTGAAATGATTGCAAACTTTGATCAGTCCAAAATCCTGCGTGAATACAAAAACCGCTCCTTCATCTTAGGGGAGCAGATTTTGATTTACAATCCTGCAGTTGCCCGCCAAATCGGCCGCCCGGGCGAGCGGCTGCACGACGGCATCAGAGCCCGCGCCATTGATATTGACGAAAACGGCGGACTTGTTGTCGAATATCTTGAAGGCCGCATGTCGCGTCAGATGCAGACGCTGACATCGGGAGAAATCAGCATACGAAAGGTTTAAACACAAATGAAAACAAATACACAAAACTACTCAAATACAAAAAATTCAAATCTGTACAAACTGGTTCTAACAGGCATTTTTGCTGCGGTGGTTGCGGTCTGCTCATGGATTTCCATTCCTCTGCCATTCACTCAGGTGCCTATCAATCTCGCAATTCTGGGCGTGCTTCTGGCGGGCGGCCTGCTCGGCAGTAAATACGGAGCCCTCAGCCTCATAATCTACATTTTGATCGGGGCGGTCGGTGTGCCTGTTTTTGCAGGTTTTGGTGCAGGACTTGGCACGCTTGCCGGCCCTACGGGAGGCTACATTGTGGGCTATATCCTTTGCAGCGCCGTTGCAGGAATCGGCTCTTCGGTGACTTCCAAGGCGGCCAAGCACCCGACTCTCCGTCTTGCTTTCTTTATGGCACTGGGCGTGCTTGCATGCTACGCTTTCGGAACAATCTGGTATGTGATTCTGATGAAAACCTCCTTATGGGTCGGCCTGGTTTCCTGTGTGTTTCCGTTCATACCGCTTGACACAATAAAAATAGCAGGCACCCTGTTTCTTGTAAAACGCCTGCATAAACTCATTTCTTAAAGCCCTGGGCTACTTTGCGTATTTCCCATTGTAGAAAATAACTTCTTCGCTCTGTGAAAAGTCCCCGCCGTACACTTTTATAAGTGCAATGATAAAGTCAACAAAAGCCCAGATTCCGAGGCCTCCCACTGTTACAAGCTTAAGAATGCCCAGTCCTATCTGCCCTCTCATAAATCTGTCAACCCCAAGTTCGCCGAATAAGAAGGCTCCGATCCATACAAAAATATGCTTGTTCATTTTGTTCATGCGAAGTCCGTAAGTCATCGGTTTTACATTCGCATTCGGTGTGCCCTGTTCGTTTTCTCTGAAATCGCTCATCTTCGTCTTCCTTTCTATGCTTTTTATTTAACTGTATCTACATTATACCATATAAAAAACATTTGTTCAATTTGCTTTTTGCAAAAAAGAATGCTGCCCATGCGGACAGCATCTTGAAAAGTCTTGTATGAACTTTTTTTCTCGAAAGTTTTCGAAAATCTGCGGACTAACGCTTTGAGAACTGGCTTGCTCTTCTTGCTTTCTTGAGTCCGTATTTCTTTCTTTCTTTCATTCTTGGGTCTCTTGTTAAGAATCCTGCAGCCTTAAGCGGAGCTCTGTAAGCTTCCTTATCAGCTGCGCAGAGAGCTCTTGCGATGCCGTGTCTTAAAGCACCTGCCTGACCTGTGAATCCGCCGCCGTGTACAGTTGCGATAACATCGAACTTACCTTCGCAGCCTGCGATTTCGAAAGGTCTCTTAACTTCTCTCTTAACGATTTCCATTCCGAAATAATCTTCTAAATCTTTCTTGTTAACAGTGATCTTTCCAGTTCCAGGGATTAATCTAACTCTAGCAACTGAACTTTTTCTTCTGCCTGTTCCTTGATATTGAATCTTTGCCATTGTCTATTCCTCCCTTTCCTTAGAATTCCCAAGTTTCCGGCTGCTGTGCAGTATGCGGATGCTCTGCGCCTGCATAAACCTTTAACTTCTTGTACATCTGTCTGCCGAGCTTTCCATCAGGAAGCATGCCTTTTACAGCGTGTCTGATGATTTCATCCGGCTTCTTAGCCTGAAGTTTTTCGAATGTGATTTCACGAAGTCCACCCGGATAACCTGTGTGTCTCTTGTAAATCTTTTCTTTTCTCTTCTTGCCTGTAACCTCAACCTTTTCAGCGTTGATAACGATTACATAGTCGCCGCAGTCAACATGCGGTGTGTAGATCGGTTTCTTCTTTCCGCGAAGGATGGAAGCAACCTCGGATGCAAGTCTTCCGAGAGTCTTGCCTTCTGCATCGATAACGTACCACTTACGTTCAACCTCTGCAGGTTTTGCGATGAATGATTTCATTTTCTTTCCTTTCCGCCTACTGGGATTTCCATGCGGTCTTCCGCACATTCCGCGCCATCGCAGGGCACGAAGAAAATCTTTTTCGGCTTTGTCTACTGGGATTTCGGGCAGATGCCTGAAATCTTTTTCGATATACTAAATCTATTAGTTTCGGGTCCCGGACGGATTCCCATCCTGCGCCCGCCTGCACAATCGTGCCATATTATTATATAGCGAAAGCCTTGCAAATGCAAGGCTTTTTTTATAATTCCAAAGCCCGATTTTATTTTTCCCTATCCTAATTCTACCATATGGAATTTCTTTTTACCTTTTTGGATCAAAAGCTTTCCGTCTGTATCAAACATATCGCAGGTAACATTCATCTTTCTGTCGGTGACTTTTTCACCTGCCACAGTCAGACCGCCCTGTTCGATGGTTCTGAAGCCTTCGCTTGTGTTCGGCACCAGACCCAGTTCTTTAATCAGTGTAACAATGCCGACACCTTCACCCTCAAATTTTTCGCGAGGCATCTTGGTGGTCGGAACATTCGCCATGTCTCCGCCGCCGAATGCCGCACGCGCGCCGTCGAGTGCTTTCTTCGCTTCTTCTTCGCCGTGCACCAGCTTCGTAACTTCGTAAGCCAGCACTTCCTTCGCATGGTTGATTTCAGCGCCTTCCAAAGCAGAAAGTCTGTTTACCTCGTCCATCGGAAGGAATGTCAGCATTCTCAAGCATTTATTAACATCAGCATCCGCAACATTTCTCCAGTACTGGAAAAATTCGTACGGGCTTGTCTTTTCTGCGTTGAGCCATAAAGCGCCCTTCGCAGTCTTACCCATCTTCTGACCTTCGGAATTCGTCAAAAGAGAGAAAGTCATGCCGTAAACTTCTTTTCCTGCCATTTTGCGAGTTAAATCCACGCCTCCGATGATGTTGGACCACTGATCGTTGCCGCCGAATTCGATTTTCACGTCGAAGTCACGCGCCATAACCATGAAGTCATAGCTCTGCATCAGCATATAGTTCAGCTCGAACATCGTGAGTCCGCCTTCGCGTTCCATTCTCTGCTTGAAGCATTCTGCACGAAGCATGGTGTTGATATTGAACTGCGTGCCGATTTCTCTGAGGAAATCGATGTAGTTCAGCGGGCGCAGCCATCTTGCGTTGTTTACGGCAACCGCCTTGCCCGCTTCCGGTTCCTTATTCTGGTGTCCCGGCGTGTAAACACCTTCGTTTCCTACATATTCCCACTCGTCATCAAAGTCCAAAAATCTGTCAAAAAGCTTTTTGAATTGGTTGCAGTTATTTTCAATTGTTTCGATCGTCATAACCTTACGCATATCGGTACGTCCGGAAGGGTCTCCAACCATTCCCGTACCGCCGCCGATCAGAACGACCGGAGTATGTCCGTATTTCTGCATATACATCATAATGATGACCTGCATGAAATGTCCTACGTGCAGGCAGTCCGCCGTCGGGTCGAAGCCGATGTAGAACTTTACCTTCTCATTTTGCAGCAGCTTGCGGATCTCGTCTTCGTTTGTGGATTGTTCGATAAATCCTCTTTCTTTCAAAACATCGTAAGCGTTGTCAAAATGACTTACGCTGTCCGGTATAAAATCAAATTTCATTGCTTTCCTCCATAAATCCGTAAATTACTTGGTCCCGAATAATCTGTCGCCGGCATCGCCGAGGCCCGGAACGATGTATGCATGTTCGTTCAGTCTTTCGTCCTGCTGCGCGATATAGATGTCAACATCCGGGTGTGCTTTCTGAAGTGCTTCAATTCCTTCCGGTGCCGCGATTAAGCACATGAAAATGATGTCTTTGCCGCCGCGTGCTTTGATGGAATTGATTGCATCGATTGCCGATCCGCCCGTAGCAAGCATCGGGTCAACTACAAAAATGGTTCTCTTCTCGATATCCTTCGGCAGCTTGCAGTAATATTCCACCGGTGTATGCGTTTCAGGGTCTCTGTAAAGGCCTACATGACCAACCTTCGCGTTCGGATAAAGCGCAAGCATCCCGTCTACAAATCCAAGTCCTGCTCTGAGAATCGGAACGATTGCAATGTCCTCGCCCTTGAGCATTTTCTGTGTTGTTTTGCAAATCGGCGTTTCAATTTCCACATCCATGAGCGGAAGATTTCTTGTCGCTTCATATCCCATAAGAGTAACCACTTCCTTCGCGAGTTCTCTGAACTCCTTGTTGTTTGTTTCTGTCTTTCTCATAAGTGTAACCTTATGCTGAATTAACGGATGATCAAATACCAGTACATTTCCCATTATTTTTCTCCTTTAATAATATATATAAATTAATTTTTTTACATTTCGTTCAGCATATCGACTCTTCTCTGATGTCTGCCCCCTTCAAATTCGGTATCCAGCCACTCGTCAACAATCGCAAGCGCAAGTTCCGGCGCAGTCGTTCTGCCTCCGAGCGCTAAAATATTCGCGTTGTTGTGCTGTTTGGTCAGATGAGCCATTTCAACTGATGTGCAGAGCCCGCAGCGAATTCCCTTTACCTTGTTCGCCGCAATGGAGATTCCGATTCCGGTACCGCAGCAGACCACTCCGAGGTCTGCCTCCCCGTTTGCCACGGTTTCCCCGCAAAGTCTGCCGTAAACCGGATAATCCACGGATTCTTCCGAATGTGTTCCGAGGTCCAGCACTTCAATCCCCCTGTCTTCCAAGTGTTTCTTTACTGTTTCTTTAAGTAGATATCCGCCATGGTCGGACGCAACTGCAATTTTCATGTGCTAAACCTCCCTAATATTATATCCTGCAGATTTGAACATTCTGTTCATCACCGCAAATCCGATCCCGTCTTCTCTGAGTGCCGCTGCTAAAATCACATCGACATTTTTCTTGTCGCATTCACGAAGTCTTGCAAAAAACTCGTGCGCCGCAGTTTCGGGATGTTCATTATCAAAAACGATTATTTCCACTCTTTGACCGAAAAAATTTCTTTTCATTTTCTCTTCGGCCATCGCAAGTTTTATATTTTCCGGTTCTCCCTGAAAAATTATCATTTCCGCTTTCGGGGCATAGTGCTTGTATTTCATTCCCGGTGCCTTTGGCTTGAACGAAGCGTCGGTCTGCAAAAGTCCGCCGTTGTTAAAGATGTCCGGTTTTTCAAGCAATGCCGGGTCAATACCGACAGTCTTTCCAAGTGTCTGTGAAAGCTGCTCGGCCGTTATCACGCCCGGTCGCAATATCACCGGCGTTTCCTCTGTCATATCCACAACCGTGGATTCGATTCCCGCTTTGCATTCTCCCCCGGCAATTATCCCGTCAATTCTGCCGTCAAGGTCATCCATGACATGCTGATAAGTTGTCGGACTCGGTTTTCCCGACAGATTCGCACTAGGCGCCGCAATCGGGGTTTCCGCTGCACTTATGAGTTCCGCCGCTGCAGGCTCACTCGGCATNCCCTGCAGGCTCACCCGGCATTCTTATCCCGACGGTATCCAGTCCGCCAGTCGTAACCTTTGGTATAATTCCGAGTGCCGGAACTACCATGGTAAGAGGCCCCGGCCAAAATTCGTCCATGAGTTCCTGCATATCCTCGGTTATTTCCGGCGTCAGTTTTATCACATCGTCTTTTGACGATATATGCACAATCATTGGATTATCAGACGGTCTGCCTTTCGCGGCATACACCTTGCCCACCGCTTCCGCATTCAGAGCATCCGCTCCGAGGCCGTAAACGGTTTCCGTCGGAAAGGCTACAAGTCCACCTTCCTTAATAATCTCTGCCGCCTGTTTTATTTCTTCAGTTGTTGTCCCGAAAATTCTTGTAAACATTTCTGTTGTCTTCTTTATTATTAAAAATTTTTCATCTTTTCGGCCTGATCACTTGTAATCAGTCCATCTATTATTTCGTCGATATCACCGTCGAGGAAGTTGTCAAGTTTATAAATCGTCATTCCGATTCTGTGATCCGTAATTCTTCCCTGCGGGAAGTTGTAAGTACGGATTCTCTCGCTTCTGTCTCCCGAGCCTACCTGACTGCGGCGCTGCTCGGAGATTTCCGCATTCTGCTCACGCAGTTTCATGTCGTAAAGTCTGGAACGCAAAACTTTGAAAGCTTTTTCTTTATTCTTAATCTGGGACTTTTCATCCTGGCAGGTTACCACAAGACCTGTCGGAATATGCGTAAGTCGAACCGCAGAGTCCGTGGTATTAACGCACTGACCACCGTTTCCGGAGGAGCGGTATACATCAACTCTAACATCATTCGGATTGACTTCAACCTCGACATCATCCACTTCAGGAAGAACTGCTACCGTTGCCGCCGAAGTATGAACTCTACCGGCACTTTCCGTATCCGGTACACGCTGTACACGATGCGTGCCGGATTCATATTTCAATCTGGAATATGCACCTTTACCTTTGATAAGAACGCTGGCCTCTTTGATTCCACCGATATCTGTGGTATTCGAATCCATGATTTCAGCCTTCCAACCGCGTCTTTCTGCGTAACGAAGGTACATTCTGAGAAGATCCTGTGCAAAAAGCGCCGCCTCATCTCCGCCTGTTCCGGCTCTGACTTCGAGAATAACGTTTTTCTCATCGTTAGGATCCTTAGGGAGAAGGAGAATTTTCAGCTCCTCTTCCATCTTTGGGATTTCGTCCTCATACTCGGCAATTTCCATCTTTGCCAGCTCGCGAAGTTCCTCGTCGCCCATTTCAAGCATCTCTTTTGCCTCCGCTATGCTTTCCTTTGCCTTTTTGTATTCTCTGTACTTATTTACGATTGGTTCCATTTCGCCCATTTCCTTAATGTGCTTCTGCCAAACCGGTTGATTGTTAATTACATCAGGGTCGGAAACCTTCATGGAAAGTTCTTCGTATTTTTCTAATATGAAATCCAGTTTATCAAACATTTCATTCTCCTATCATAAAAAAACCGAAATATAAAATTTCGGTTTAGTTTTCGTCTGATTATTAGTCGAGTTTGTATTTGTTCTTGAACTTTTCAACACGGCCGCCACGATTGATCATCTTAGCTGCACCTGTGAAGAACGGATGACAAGCTGAGCAAACATCAAGTCTTAATTCTTCTTTAGTTGACTTCGTAACAAAAGTGTTACCACATGCGCAAGTTACTTTACATTCCTTATAATCAGGATGGATTCCTTCCTTCATGTTCGTCTTCCTTTCCTGCTCAGGCTGCCTGCCTTTGCATATTTGGGTATTGCCGTAAATCCATTACAGCCCTTATACTATACCATAGTGCGCTCGAAAAATCAAGATGTTTTTTTCTATTCGAGAAAATCTGCGGAATCAAGAAAAACATCCTTCTCTTCTGTCTCTTTCAGGGCTTCTTCCGCAAACTGCGAGAAGTTTGCAAGCCTTGCCACCAAATCGTTCAGGCTCGTTACCGTTTTTTCGTCTTCCTCGGGCTTCACTTCTCCGAGAATCTTCCTGCCGAGTTCATATGCCTGCTTAGGAAAATCTGTATTCAAAATGTCTTCCGGCGTCTGGCTCTTTCCTGCCGCAATCACATCCACGATTTCCCATTCCAAATAATCGACCATTCCGTAATAGCTTGCAAGCGCCCCCTGTGCCGATTCCATCGTAGTATCCGCAAATGCAAGCATGAGTGCAGTCTTCTTGTTTTTGTGAATCTGAGAATCGATTGCATAAAATCTGTCGATTACCGTCTTTATCTGTGCGGTCATTCCATAATAGTAAATCGGCGACAGGAAAACCACTGCGTCCGCCTCGATAATTTCATCTTTGAGCTCATCAAAGTCATCACGGAAAGTGCATGCGGAAACCGCACTATGGCATCTCTCGCATGCGATGCAAGGGTGCACATCCTTATGTGCTGCGTCGAATCTTATCACATCATGCCCCGATTGGTGCGCACCTCTTATAAATTCCGCCGCAAGAACCTCAGTCGTGCCGTTCTTATGCGGACTTCCTGTAATAAGCAAAATTTTCATCTGTTTTACCCTCGTTTCTTTTCTTCTGTTTTCAGTGATGCAACAACGATTCTGTCTTTTCCTGTCAAATCCGAAAGTCCTATGATTTTGTCATACGCCCCGGTCTGCCTGAGAATGTCTTTGACAGAATCTTTCTGATTATATCCGATTTCAAGCATCAGGCATCCGTTTTTCTTTAAGTGAGCTGCTGCCTCGCTTGCGATTATCCTATAAAAATCAAGTCCGTCTTCGCCACCGTCGAGTGCAAGCCTGGGTTCGTGGTCTCTGACTTCCGGTTCAAGCACATCAATTTCCTTGCTTTCAATGTACGGCGGGTTGCTGATTATAAGGTCAAACTTCTTCTTTCCCAACGTTCCCGCAAAAGCCTTTGATTCAAAAAGATTGCTCTGTATAAATTTAACTCTGCATCCGTTCTGTGAAGCATTCTTCCTTGCAATTTCAAGTGCTTCACCACTGATATCCGAGCATGTGACCTTTGCCTTCGGAAGGCGGCTTGCAAGGGAAATTCCGATTGCTCCGCTTCCGCAGCAGAGATCAAGAATTTCCGCCGCCGGCTTCATCGTTTTGTCTTTTAAATACGCATTTTGCCTAAGCGTGCCTTTGGCAACAAGCTCGATTGCATCCTCGACCATGGTCTCAGTGTCCTGCCTCGGGATCAGCACGTTTTCATTTACCTTGAACGAAAGCCCCATAAATTCCTGCGCGCCGGTTATGTGCTGGAGCGGTGTCCTTTGCGCTCTTCTTTGCACCAAATCGAAATAGACCTCACACTGATTATCCTGGAGTACATCCTGCCAGTGCATCATAAGTGCAACTTTGTCGTACCCCATCATAAAGCAGTACAGTTCCTTGGCGTCGATGGCTGCATCCGCAACCCCTGCCTCTTCAAGCTGCGTCTGTCCGATTTTTATAAGTTCTTTTAACGTTAAACTCATTTTTCTTCCTCCGCAGGGCCTTCCTGTGTTTCCGGAATGTCCGCCTCCACAAGCCTTCCTTCGAGATCGCAGATTCCTTCAAAATACGGCACATCATCACCGTCGTTGAGAACCGCCTTCACCGATGCAATCGCAACCTCAAGCTGTTTCAAGTCCGGTTCTGCAGTGGTAAGTTTCTGCAGATAAAGTCCCGGCATGCTCAAAATTTCAACAACGATATTATTGCTTCTTCCCGCCCATTTCAAAAGTTCATATGAAATTCCGGCAATAACAGGGAGCACCAAAATACGGGTGAGCATTCTCAGCCATACATTCGGCCAGCCCATGAAAACATGCACCAGTATCGCTACCACCATTACGAACATGAGGAAGCTCGTTCCGCATCTCGGGTGCAATGTATAAAATGTCTGTGCATTTTCCGGAGTGAGTTCAAGTCCGTTTTCAAAGCAGTGAATCGTCTTGTGCTCCGCACCGTGATATTGAAATACGGTCTTGATATCCTTCATTCTTGAAATTAGAAGAATATACAGCACAAAAATCAGGATTCTTACAACACCCTCAATCAAGTTCAAAATCAGAATGTTATCGGTCAGGGCCGCACACCACCCCACAACTGCCGTCGGCAAAAGCATGAATATGCCGATTGACATTATGAGCGCAAGGATTACGGAAAGAACCATCAAGAAGTTCCAAGCCTTCTCCTTGCCGAGATGTTCTTCAACCCAAATATCAAATTTATCTTTCTGATAGTCTTCCGGATAATACTTTTCCAGTATCTCTGCGGAGTACATAAGCACTTTCGTACCGTAAACCAAAGACGCCACAAAATTCACAACCCCTCGGATAAGCGGAATCCTGCCCCACTTGTTTCCCTGCGGAGTCGGCTGCGTCTTCATATGGATTCTGCCATCCGGCAGTCTGATTGCGATGGCGGTTCTCTTCGGCCCGCGCATCATAATCCCTTCCATTATTGCCTGACCGCCTATGGATGTGGGGCAGGCATCTTTCAAAAATATTTTTTTTAAATCCATTCAATTTTCCTCTGTCTTCGATTAGTCGTCAATCAATACTTTCTTAATTACCTGAACAAAATCTTTGTTTGTCTTCGTGTGTGCCAGATTATCGATAATCTCACTCGTCACATCCTGAGAATCGCGGTTCGACATCGCTCTTCTCATCGCCCAAACAGCTTCGAGCTCATCCTGATCCATCAGCAGATCTTCCCTTCTTGTTCCGGATTTATTCAGGCTGATTGCAGGGAAGATACGCTTTTCGCTGAGTCTGCGGTCGAGATGAAGTTCCATGTTGCCGGTACCCTTGAATTCTTCAAAGATTACATCGTCCATACGGCTACCCGTCTCCACAAGTGCTGTGGCAAGGATCGTTACCGAGCCGCCCTCTTCCATCTTTCTTGCAGCACCGAAAAACTTCTTCGGTCTGTGAAGTGCGCCCGGGTCAAGTCCGCCACTGAGCGTTCTTCCGGATGCCGGAACCACCATATTATAGGCTCTGGCAAGTCTTGTTATACTATCTAGTAATATTACCACATCTTTGCCGTGTTCAACCAGGCGCTGTGCTCTGGCAAGAACCATTTCCGCAACTTTTACATGATGCGCGGGCAGTTCGTCGAAGGTAGAGTATATAACGTCTCCCCTCGTAAGCGACCGTTTCATATCCGTAACCTCTTCGGGTCTTTCATCGACCAAAAGCACAATAAGTTCGATTTCCGGATAATTCTTTTCGATTGCGTGTGCGACCTTCTTCAAAAGAACGGTTTTGCCTGCTTTCGGCGGCGCTACAATCAAACCCCTCTGACCTTTGCCGATTGGGGCAATCAAATCAATGAGTCTTGTCGAAAGCTCTCTGCTTCCGTCCTCAAGTCTAAGTCTTTCATAAGGAAAAACAGGCGTCAAATCGTCAAAATCCGGTCTGCGGATTGCCACCCCCGGCTCATCCCCGTTAACCGTAACCACATAAAGCAGTGCTCCGAATCTTTCTCCCTCTTTCGGAAGCCGCGTAATTCCTCTTATCTTATCTCCCGTTTTTAAGTTAAATCTGCGAATCTGTGTCGGTGACACATAAATGTCCTTTTCGCTCGTAAGAAAATTGGAAAATCTCAAAAAACCGAAATTGTTTTCTTCCTGAATTTCCAGAATACCTTCAACCTCAGGTCGTTCTTCCTTCGGCGTCTCCTTATGCTCCGCCTGTTCTTCCGCCACGCTCTCAGACGCTTCAGCCTCTTCCGGCTGTCTCTCTGCTACAGGCTCTGTTTTTATCTTTTCTTCAGAAATTTCTTCCGTTACTTTTTTTCTTGGCATGGATATCACCTTTTGCAGCGCTGAATTTCGCTGCCCCTTTCATAGAATTTAAAGAAATGCTAAACAAAATAGAATTATTACAAAGTAGAATAACATATCAATTTATTTTATACTTTTCACAAGAAAAAAGCAAGTTTTTTGTAGCCGGAAACCCACTTGCACGCACACGCGTAGAACGCTTCTGCGGCACTTGACAGAAGCTGCCGGCTGCGGCATGCAATTCCTAAATCTCGATATCCCGGTGGCTCAAGCGGCACCGCTTTTATCTTTCGTGAAAATCCCTCGAGCATCATCATGGACATGAGGCTCGTCCCAAGCCCCTGCTCAACCATAGCAATTACGGCATGGTCGTCGCTCTCCATGAATCGTGCGTCGGGCTCGATTCTGTTTTGATTCAAAATTGCGGTAATTTCGTCCTCGACACCCTCATTGAGCGCAATATACGGCAGTTCCGGCAGCATGGTTATCGGGAACTTCGGAAGCGATGCGAGCGGATCGTCCTCCGCAAAAATACTTACAATCGGATCCCGATACAGGAAGTCCGCCTCAAGCTCCTGCTTGGTCGGATACGCAACGAAGCCCACATCGACACGCCCGTCGGAAATCCAGCTGACAATCTGTGCGTCCGTTCCGTGCAGGAGTTCAAAACGGATTCCCGGGTGTTTGTCGTGAAATTCCTTAATAATCCCCGGAAGCCACTGTGCCGAAACGCTGTTGAAGGTCCCGACCCGAATGAGTCCGTCCCGCAATCCGTTGATTTCGTCTATGTGCTCTGCCAGTCTTCTTTGGTCGTGAAGCACCGTCCGGATATCGGGAAGCAGTCTTTCCCCCTCCGGGGTAAGCTGCACGCCGTTACGCCCTCTCATGAGAAGGCGCACACCCCATTCCTCTTCCAGGGAACTCAGTGCCCGCGTAAGCCCGGACTGACTGTACCCCAGTTCTTCTGCTGCCTGCGTCATTGTTCCCGCCTCGACAGCCTTTACAAATGCCTCATATTGTCCGAAATTCATTTCACAGCCTCCATATATGCGTATTTATCATGGAAAACATGAAAAACTTGCGTTTTACAAATCTTTAATTTTATTATATGCTATGGACATAAAAAGTCAAACAAAAATCTTTTCGAGGAGGGATATATCCAATGTTTACAAAAGCAATTACGAAGAAGCCTTGCAAGGCACTCATCAACGGTATTTCAACCGCGCAGTTCGGTGAGGGCACGCCTGACTATGAGAAAGCTGTCAAGCAGCACGATAAATATGTGGAAACGCTCAGAAGCCTCGGACTTGAAGTGACCGACCTTGAGGCTGATGAAAGATTCCCGGATTCCTGCTTCGTTGAAGACCCTGCGGTTGTCATGGAACGCTGTGCAATCATCACAAACCCTGCAACGGACTCCAGAAATGCCGAAAAGTTTGAAATCATCAAGACCATTCGGAAATTCTATGACGAAGAACAGATTTTCCATATCGAAGCACCGGGCACTTTAGAGGGCGGCGATGTTATGAGAGTCGGCGATCATTTCTATGTAGGGCTTTCAGACAGAACCAACGCAGAAGGCGCAAAGCAGTTCAATGACATCGTAACAAAGTTCGGTTACACATCATCCACAGTACCTGTGACAGAGGGACTTCACCTCAAGGATTTCGCTATCTATCTGGAAAACAACAATATGCTTGTTACGGAAACGATGAACAAAGAAGAAGCATTTAAAGGCTTTAACCGTTTCGTGGTTGATGCGGACGAGCTTTATGCAGTCAACAGCCTGAATATCAACGGCACGGTTCTCGTACCTGCAGGCTATCCGAAAACACAGAAAATCATCGAAGACCTCGGCTACCCTGTAATCCTCATGGATACCAACGAATTCCGTTTGATTGACGGAAGCCTTACCTGCTTATCATT
>FR881934.1 GCA_000435615.1 Firmicutes bacterium CAG:238
GGAAGAAGCGTAAACTCCGTAAAGCCCGCTCGGATCACATCGCCGTATTCGAGCTTGATTTCCGGCCCTGTCTCGCCGACGCGGCTCACCTGAATATCGTTGATATATGTACCGTTTTTGGAGCCGAGGTCGCGGTAGCTCCAGACCCCCTCCGGATCCACCGTGTCGCGCATCAGGATGCCGTGGTTCCTGGAAAGTGCCGGGTCTTCTGCCGTAATGTCGCAGCTTGCCGCCCTTCCGATGACATTTTCCCAGTGCGTAACCGGCTCATTGATCTCCGATGCAAGCTCCCACGAACCGTACCGGTCCTGCCTGTATGTCTTCGCATTCACATACGCCCAGACCTCCGCCGGGTTTTTTGCCCGTATCAGAGAGAGAATTGAGCGCACCAAAATGTACAAGGCGAGCACGACAAAAATCCATCGCGTCAGCCCTGTGTAAAGCATCTCAAAGCTGAAATTTTCAAACAATTCTTCCATAGTCTCATATCCCCTTTGGGTGGCCGTTATTTTCTGAGTGTCAAAACGCCCTTGACGATGTCGTCCTTCGTCATGCCGTATTTTTTCTTGAGTTCATCAGGTTTTCCGGATTCGCCGAAAGTGTCCTGCTGTCCCACCATGTACATCTTAACCGGGCAGTGTGTCGTCACCACTTCCGCAACCGCCGATCCGAGTCCGCCGATTACCGAGTGTTCCTCTGCCGTCACGATTGCACCGGTCTCTTCTGCTGCCTTGACGATTGCTTCTGCGTCAAGCGGCTTGATGGTGTGCATATCGATTACGCGGGCCTCGATGCCGTGCTCTGCCGCAAGTTCCTCTGCCGCCTGCATCGCCTCGCTCACCATGATTCCGGTCGCGATGATTGTGATGTCTGCATATCCGCCGTCAGCCTTTGCCCCCTCTCTGAGAGTTGCCGCCTTTCCTATGCGGATTTCTTTTGCTGCTTCTTTCGTATAGAAAGTCGGAACCGCCGCGCGTCCGAGTCTCACATATGCCGGACCCTCAAAAGCCGTCGCCTGCCGGATGAGTTCCGCTGCGCTCGCGCCGTCGGACGGGTTGATTACCGTCATTCCCGGAATCGTTCTCATCAAGGCAATATCCTCAAAAGTCTGATGACTCGCGCCGTCTTCGCCTACCGTGATTCCCGCGTGGGTCGCGCAAATTTTCACATTTGCATGCGTGTATCCGATGGAGTTTCTGATAATTTCAAAAGCTCTTCCCGCCGCAAACATCGCAAAAGTGCTGGCGCATACAACTTTTCCCGAGAGAGCCAGACCGCATGCCGCCGCATAGAGGTTTTGCTCTGCGATTCCCATGTTGAAAAATCTGTCCGGGTATGCCTTCGCAAAATCCGCCGTCATCGTGGATTTTGAAAGGTCTGCGTCCATAACCACGAGATTTGGGTTTTCCGCACCGAGTTCCACCAAAGTTTTTCCGTACGCCTGGCGCGTTGCCATTTTTTCCGCTGCCGCTTCGATTGCTGTTCTGAGTGCCATTACCATTCACCTCCGAGTTCTGTTACTGCCTGTTTTGCTTCGTCTTCTTTCGGCGCTTTGCCGTGCCAGCCCGGGTTGTCCTGCATGAAGGAAACCCCCCTGCCCTTGTTGGTTTTTGCAATAATCACGGTCGGCTTGCCCTTGCAGGCTGCCGCCTTGTCAAACGCTTCGAAAATCTGCCCGAAGTCGTGTCCGTCTATCATCAAAACATGAAAACCGAACGCCTTGAACTTCTCGTCAATCGGCGTTACCGTCATAACGTCTTCATTTTTGCCGTCAATCTGCAGGCCGTTCCAGTCTACGATCGCGCAAAGATTGTCCAGCTTGTAGTGAGCCGCCGCCATTGCGGCTTCCCACACGAGCCCTTCCTGAAGCTCGCCGTCTCCGAGGAGCACATACACTCTGCCCGATTTCTTGCCGGCCTTTTCGTCCATTTTGCCAGCCATCGCCATTCCCACGGAAACCGCGAAGCCCTGACCGAGCGATCCTGTGGACATTTCGATTCCCGGAACTTTGTCTCTGTTCGGATGACCTTGGAAACGGCTTCCGAGCTTACGCAGACTCATCATGTCTTCCACACCGTAGTAGCCTCTTTCCGCCAGTGCCGCATACTGCACCGGGCCTGCGTGCCCTTTGGACAAAATGAATTTGTCTCTGCCTTCCATTCTCGGATTCGCCGGGTCTATGTTCATAACTTTGAAATACAGCGCGGTCACGATGTCCGCCGCCGAAAGCGATCCGCCCGGATGTCCCGAGCCTGCTTTATGTACTGCTTTGATAATGTCGATTCGAATCCGGGATGCGATGTCCTCGTATTTCTTAAAATCCATTTTCGTCCTCCTGGTATGTATGATATAAATTTATTTGAATTTCGGGAAGGTGCAGCAGCGGACCGCTTTGGGTGGCCGCCCTGATCCGGGCTTCTGGGGCCGCCGCACGCTTCTCGAAAAAATCTTACACTAACATTTTAATGGTTTTCGTTCAAATTGGCAATGCCTAAACTTACACTTAATGCCTCGTCAACCGAAGGAATTTGTGCTTCGCTGAGCGTGCCGATTCGTTCTTTTAGCCTTTGTTTGTCGATGGTTCTTAGCTGTTCCAGCAAAACCACCGAATTTTTGCTGAGTCCCCCCTGTGTGGCTGCCAACTCAACATGCGTCGGCAGTTTGGATTTTCCTGTCTGCGAAGTAACAGCCGCTACGATGATTGTCGGGCTGTATCGGTTTCCTACATCGTTCTGTACCACGAGTACAGGTCTTACTCCCCCTTGTTCTGAGCCTACAACGGGACTTAAATCAGCAAAATAAAGATCTCCTTTTTTTACTATCAAAGTCCAACACTCCTTTTGTGGGAATTTTGCGCGTTTTTTTCCCCGGCAAAATTCCTTCCTTTCAGTTCGGGTATCCAAAATTAATTTTGGATACCCTTAATTCTCTTTCGTGTTTATACTTCGCTCAAAATCTTTTTCATTGCATACGCTGTATAAAGCGCCAGATCCCCGGCTGTCACGCCGTATTCGCCAAGCTCGCGGGCCG
>FR881935.1 GCA_000435615.1 Firmicutes bacterium CAG:238
CGGCTCCGCCGCAGGTGCGCCACAAAAAGCTGCAGGATTTTCTGGTGGATGCAAAGGTGCCGAAGAGCGTGCGCGACGATATCGACTTGCTGGCGTACGGAAACCGGATTTTGTGGGTGCTCCCGTCGCCGCACTTTGCGAGCAGGCAGTACCGCGAAAAGGGCAGGTTTTCCGCGGAGTTCAAACCGGGCGTGATGCCGGGTGCCGGCACCGGCAGCACAGCGGCCGCAGCCCCGGGCGATGGACCGCACAACATGCCGGATAATGTGCCGGAAACAATATTAATCCTTGAAATTTTATGAAATTTGTGTTAGAATACAACGAAATATTTGTTGAAGGAAACAAAGCGAAAGGGGAAAGAAGTGAAAAAATTCTCAAAAAATATAAGTGTATATATCCTGATTTTTGCGCTCGTGATTTCACTTGCATATTTTTGTAAAGGATTCATGGGATCAGATCAGGTTTCCATGAAGGAAGTCTCCTTCTCACAGTTCACGGAACTTGTGAAAGGGGAGAAAATCAGTGAAATTTCGATTGAAGGCACCACGCTCAGAGGGCTTGTAAGCAAGTCATCGATGGTCTATGCGTATGCGCCGTCGGTAATCGAAATCAACTGGCTCGAAGAAACATACATTTTTGACCAGATGGAGAAAGGCATCATAAAGAGCGTTTCAAGCCCGAAGCCGGACACAAGCTCATGGCTTTGGTCGTTGATACCGAACATCATTATGATCGGAGCACTCGTGTTCCTTTTCTATATCATGATGAACCAGGGCGGAAACGGCAAGGCGTTCCAGTTCGCAAAGTCCAGGGCCAAGATGGTCAAAGGCGGCGACAAGAAGGTTACATTCAAAGATGTTGCCGGACTTGAAGAAGAAAAACAGGAACTTTCGGAGGTTGTGGACTTCCTGAAAGACCCAAGAAAATACAGAGAGCTCGGAGCCAGAATTCCTAAGGGAATTCTGCTTGTGGGGCCTCCGGGAACAGGAAAAACCTACATTTCCAAGGCCACAGCCGGCGAAGCGGGCGTGCCGTTCTTTACAATCAGCGGTTCGGACTTCGTTGAAATGTTTGTCGGCGTGGGTGCATCCAGAGTGAGGGACCTTTTTGAACAGGCGAAGAAAAACGCTCCGTGCATTATTTTCATAGACGAAATCGATGCCGTAGGCCGCAAGAGAGGCGCAGGAATCGGCGGCGGACATGACGAAAGAGAACAGACGCTCAACCAGCTTCTCGTTGAAATGGACGGATTTGCGGAGAACTCCGGAATCATCATCCTTGCGGCTACCAACCGGCCGGACATCCTCGACCCGGCACTTCTGAGACCGGGCAGATTCGACAGACAGGTTGTCATCGGAATCCCAGATGTAAAAGGCCGTGAAGAAATCATCAAAGTTCATGCGAAGAACAAACCGCTTGCGGACGACGTTACACCGAAGATTTTGGCAAGAAGAACCATGGGTTCAACCCCTGCGGATCTTGAAAATATCCTGAACGAAGCCGCACTTATTACGGCGCGCAGAAACGGCCGCTATATCCGAATGGAAGAAATCGAAGAGGCGATTCGCAAGGTACAGATGGGGCCTGCAAAGAAGTCCAAGGTCGTTTCCGACGAAGAAAAGAAACTTACGGCATACCACGAAGCAGGTCACGCAATCGTTGCAAGAACACTTCCGAAGCATATGCCGATTCACGAAGTTACCATCATTCCGAGAGGAAGAGCCGGCGGATACACCATGTACCTTCCGGAAGACGACAAGATGTTCGACACGAAAACATCGATGTACAACCATATTGTTTCGTGTATGGGCGGACGCGTTGCGGAAAAACTCAAACTCGACGATATCTCAATCGGTGCGTCCGGGGATATCAAGCAGGCTACGGCAATCGCACGCGAAATGATTACAAAATACGGGTTCAGTGATAAGCTTGGTGCAGTAAATTACGGCGGAGACGATGAAGTTTTCCTCGGCAACGATTTTACCGCTCACAAGAACTACTCAGAGCATACCGCGCAGGAAATCGATGAAGAAATCAAGCGTCTCATCGATGAAGCATATGAAGAGGCGATGCGTATTCTCATGGAACACGACAGCGTTCTGGAAAGCGTTGCAAAGGCACTTCTGCTTGTTGAAACAATCGACGGGCAGCAGTTCGAAGACCTCTACACCGGCAGAATTACGGCTGAGGATTTGAGAGAAAGCGTTGAAAAAGCCGACGAAGAAAAGAAGGCGAAGGACGAAAAAGAAGCAAAAGAGCGCGAAGAGTTGAGACAGGAAGAAGAACGCAGACTGATGGAAGAACTCAAAAAGTACGACTCTGACTATTTAGGAGAGGACGAGGCACCGGAGGCGGGTGAGCCGCATCCTCAGGAAGAAGAGGACAAGGATGAAAGTAACAGTTAAAGACTGCCTGCAGCTGGAGTCTTTTAGAAAATGTATCGTAGTGGCCGGCGAGAAGCACATGGATAACCGCATCAAAGCAGTGTCCGTGCTGGATGCGGCAACACCGGCGGAGGCACTTGCCTGCAACGGAAACAGCGGCACCATGATTCTCACGACTTTTGCGGGAATGAAGAAAGATACCAAAGCACAGTGCGAAACAATCAGAGAACTTGCAAAAGCAGGCGTTCCGGCGATTGTGTTTTTCCAGCGAGAGAAAAGCGCACGTCCGGTTGACAAAGAGGTAACCGCGGCTGCCGACACGGCGGGAATTCCGCTGCTCCTCATGGTAGACGGCGAGGGCATGGACTATTCCAAAATCATCGCTGAGATCATGGAGCAGGTCCTTTACGGCAACAATTTCAAAAACAGCCTCATAAACAACACGATTTTCCATCTGCTGAACTTCGAGAAGCATTCGAGCTTTCAGCAGGCTTTGCACGAGGCTGCCGTGAACAACGACTTCCAGGTTGTTCTGCTCAGCGAAGAGTTCAACCCGGTTTTCACAGTTGAAACGCGCCATCAGGCAACCATAAACGAAGTGATCCGGCGCGGCAGGGAAGTTGCGCTGAATCTGGGGCACATCTACAGCCTCATCGAGATAAACGGCGTGCTCACCTACTGGGGACTTCTTTATCTCAATAACGAAAAATATTACCTGTTCATCGTGGACAACGATGACAATTACTCGGCGGGCGAAATTACCAAGCTTGCCGAAATAATAGAGCTTGCAATGGGCATGTGGAAGTTCACGCCGGAGCGCGATGCGAAGGCAGAGCTTGTCAAAGCGCTCATGAGAGGAAACAAGAGCCTTGCGTATTCTCTTCGCGAGGAGGCGGGAATCCGCGCTTCGGATATTTTGTCCGTGGTCTATGCAAGAGGCATCGAAACCGGCATGGCGGATGAAATTATCGACGAATATATGGAAAAGGGCCTTCTGAACATCATCAAGATAACCGAGGACAACGAAAGCTACGCGGTTCTGCTGCGCGGCGAAAAACTCGGAGAAGATGAGGACATTTCAGAGATGGCTGTGTGCGTTTCCTTCTTTGACAGACTCAAGGAAAACAAGACAGTCCGTATTTTCCATGTAACCGGTGTTGACCGCATCGAAGGAGCCGGGGACGGCTTCCGGCTGATCGGCGAGACTTGGGCGTTTGTCGAAAATATTTTCCCGTACAAACGAGTATTCTCGAAATACGAACTTGCACTTGTAAGCAACTGCATCAACATTCAGGTTCAGGGCGGACATCTCAAGAAAAACTACATGGATCTTTTGGACCCGTTCAAAAAGGAAGGGGACAACAAGTCCAGGCAGCTTCTCGAAACGCTTGAAACCTTCGCTTTGGATGCGGGCATGAACAGTGGAAAGACGGCAGAGTTTATGGGCATACATACGAACACCGTTCAGTATAGGCTCAAAAAAATCAACGACCTTTTGGGTGCGGAAATCACGGGAAATCGTGTCATTCCGGGCCTTACGATTGCGCTGGCTCTGCAGAGAATGGAAAACGCGAAGAAATGAATGCGAAAGTTTTAAAAATAGGAAATGTTGAACTTGACAGTCCCTTCCTGCTTGCGCCCATGGCCGGAATTACCGACGGGCCGTTTCGCCGCATCTGCCGCGAAATGGGGGCAGGGCTTGTGTACTCCGAAATGGTGAGTGCAAAGGGGCTTTGGTTTAAAGACAAAAATACAGGCAGGCTCCTCGAAATCTTAGATGGCGAGGAGCCTGTGGCGTACCAGCTTTTTGGGCATGAACCGGAAATCATGGCATTTGCGGCAGAAACTCTGGCCGGCCGAGGCAATGTAATCTTTGACATCAACATG
>FR881936.1 GCA_000435615.1 Firmicutes bacterium CAG:238
AAAAAAAAATGGTAGCGGCGAGTGGAGTCGAACCACCGACCTTCCGGGTATGAACCGGACGCTCTAGCCAACTAAGCTACACCGCCACACTTGACTCAAGCTCTCGCTCAAATCACTGCAAGAGTTATATTACCAAAATATCTGCCAAATGTCAATATTTTTTTAAATTTTTCTCCAAAATTTTCGTGCAAAATTTTATACCCGCGTGCGGCTTGAAATTTTGCCGAGAATCACTTGCCAAAATCAGCGGGTAAAAGAACTTGTTAAAGTCACTTGGTGATTTGGGCGAGCCTTCCGGTCAGATAATCGCTTCGTATCATGGAAAGATTGTTCACAAAGATGACATCATTGACTTTTTTCTTCTGCGCGAATGAAAACAGGTCACCGTCCCAGTACCGGTAGTCGATTACATATATCTTGCTGTAATGGTCGGTAAGGTACGGCACAAACGCATTGCCGAAGGATTCTTTGATCACAATGCATGAAGATCCGTCTGTAATATCCTTGTTCTGTATCATGGTGTACGGATTGTCTCCCGCAATGAATGCACTGTATTTTATGGCCAGCGGATAGTTACTCACATCGTGGATCACATCCCAGTTTCCCTTCTGCCCTTTCTGGTTGGTGTAGCGAAGCGACAGATTCTTGCTTATCGGGTAGTAGACCTTGAGACGGTCGGGGTGTTTTTCCATCTTTTGGCTCTTTTTCGTGTCAGTGTAAAAAGAACCCAGAAAATCTCCAAAATCTGCGTTCTCACGGCGCCCTGCTGTTATTGGCATTATCCCTTTTTCTTCGCAAAATCTCTCATAGCCATAGTAGGCACCAAGCGAAGTCCAGTGATGATCGGTCCGAAAGTAGATATATTCGTCACGGTGCTCCATCAGCCGGTCGTACATATCGACAACCTTTACATCGGAACCTGCCTTTTTAATGATTTTGTCCAAAGCCTTGCGCTGGTTGCTCGACTTGATTTTGCCGAAATAATCATCCGGAAGAGTCACTGCCGAACTCAGAGGGATGAGAACCTCGTAAACATCCGAAATTCCTTTGAGTTTCCCGGCTGTGCGGTTAACAGAAGCCGCGTAAGTTTCCGCGGCCTTTTCTGTGTACGAATAAAGTTCAAATCCCGTGTCACCGATTTGGATGACATTACCGAAGTTTTTTGATTTTCCGTCAGCTGTGACAGCCGGATACTGGCCGACCGCCTTGTTGTTCATCTGCTGCGGCTCTTCCTCGGAAGCATCCGTGCTTTCCGTTGTCTCCGAATCTCCTTCTTTTATCGCGGCATCGATAAGCTGCGCTGCAGTCTGCGAATCAGGAGAAACGCAGAACACCACAAAACGTCCTTTCTGAACAGTAACAGCCTCATCAACCTCAGCGGCTTCATCGGGAAGGTAATCGCGGAAGGAATTCCCCAAATCCTCCAAATAGGCGTTTACCGTTTCAAGTGCCGTCTGTGCAGATGACTCGTCCGCAAGCGTAAAAATCCCGAGAGAGTCGGCATATGCCCCGTTTCCCATGTACAGGATTTGTTTTTCGGTATTTTCGATTTCGATAAAATCCGCCACCCGGTCTGTCTGCACCTGATACATGGTGCAGTCGAACTTAATGCTTTCCAGGAGATTGTTTGCCAATCCCTCTTCATCCAGCGTCCAGTTCTTTGCCGCACATCCCGATGCAAGTGCAAGAACCGAGACGAGCATTGCCGTCAAAAATATATTCAAGAATCCCCTTTTGTCTTTTTTCATTGTCCTATCCTTCATGTCTCATATTTTTTGTTTTATCTTCTCATATTATCCGTTACATATTTCGGAATTACGAATTCCTGTGTCCCCATGTACATCGGTGCAACATCTCCCTCGCCGAATGCAATCACGATATTGCCATCCTTGTCAACATAGAATTGCTGATCCGGTGAAATTTTTTCAAAAGCCCACTCGTACACAGGATCCGATTTATCGATATCGATCCAGTATGTCGCACCCGCGGATTCATCTGCCATCTTCTCCCTCATCTGCTCCTTGATATTCTCGCTGATCGGAGTTATGTAGTCGCTTCCGTCTTCAAAGAGGTCGGAAAGCTTGAGCTCCCTGCCGGTGTCCATGTCGATTGTATAGTAGTAATCCTGTTCGTATCCGCTTCCTGCTCCTTGAAAAGTTATGAGCTTCAGCGTAAAATATTCGTCTGTCGTATGCAAAATTTCGTAATTTACATACAGACTTGCATAACCTTCATCTCCGGCTTCCGCCTGCCGCTTAAATTCCTCGATGAGCTCGTTTGCAATTGCATCAATTTTGCGGTTCACATTCTCTGTACTCTGCTTTCTCAGTGTGTCCGCACCGTAAGAGTCCTCCCGGGAATCGATGATTCCGGGCACTATAACATCCGCCTGAAATCTCTCGCTGCTGTAATGATAATCTCTGAACGTCACAGCATCGCATATTTTTCCGATAAGCGGAATATCCGACATCGCATCGGCCACCTCCGCACTCATATTCGGTACAGCTATCACCAGGGCAGCAAACGAACAGACAAGGATATTTGCCGCTTTTTTTCTTTTTGCGCGGCGGTTGGCTCTTTTTACATCCTTGGCAGCCTTGATGGCGGTTTTGACTTTTTCAAGTCCTTCTTCGTGTATTTCGTTGTAATTCGTGCGATTGTTTTCTGAATAATCACTCATGCTTACGCCTCCTGACCTGACATTGCCTTTCGCAGTTTAGCGATTGCCCGATAAAGTCTGCTTTTTACTGTGTTTTCATTGAGGTTCAGTTTTTGTGCGACTTCCCAAAGCTTCATTCCGTCAAAATATTTCATCTTGAGGACGAGTTTTTCGTTGGTCTCCAAATCGCCGAGAGCATCATAAAGTTCGAGAAAATCCATATAAGCCATTTCCTCTGTCGGTTCTGTCTTTCCCCAATCCTCCGCGGATCCGTTTTCATTGCTGCGTCTCTTTGCATTGTCGCGGCAAAACTGAAATACTTCGTTCAGCATAATTCTGTAGACCCAGGTCGCCGCATATGCAGGTTCACGCAAGGTTTCCGATTTCAGGATTGCCTTGTATGCCCCTTCCTGCACAATATCCATGGCGTCTGCATCGTTATGTACGTAGCCGTATGCCAAACGATAGTATTTCTCGTAGTTTGTAATCAGTATTTCTTCAATTAATCTCTCTTTCTCGTTTTTGATGCCCGGCCCAGCCATCCGAGATTCCCCCTTCTATCCTGCTTACATCTATTAGACGTAAGGAATTTATTTTTGTTTCATGTTTTTTTGCTCTTTTTGAAATAATATGTTACCACGAAATTTTTAAATTATCCACCGAAAATCCTTAGTTTTTTTAAAAAAACTTTTTGGACGATGACAATCTGCTTTTTTTTATGTATAATGGTTCTGTTGTTTGAAGATTATGATAGATAAAAGGAGATTTTTCTATGCATTCACCCGGAAAAATTGCATTTTCAATATTTGGTTTGGATGTTGCCTGGTATGGGATTCTGATCGGTTTCGGATTCCTTCTTGCAACTCTCATCTCGTATAAGCGTGCACCTAAGCACGGCATCAATCCCGACTTCATTCTTGATCTGATTTTGTGGATGATTCCTGCGGCGATTATCGGTGCAAGAGCATATTATGTCATCTTCCAGTGGGACTATTATGCGGGAGACTGGGCAAAAATTTTCGACGTTCGCGGAGGCGGACTTGCGATTCACGGCGGGCTCATCCTCTGTTTTCTCGTCGGATATTTTGTCTGCAGGCACCACAAAGAAAGCTTTCTTGCGACTGCCGATCTTGCAGCTGTTGTCATTCCGCTTGCACAGGCAATCGGCCGCTGGGGCAATTTCTTTAACGAAGAGGCACACGGCATGCAGACCGACCTGCCGTGGGCGCAGATCATCGACGGCGTGGGATATCATCCGACTTTCCTTTACGAGTCAATTTGGTGCTTTGCACTGTTCTGGTTCCTGCTTTGGTTTGACAATCGGCACAGAAGCTTCAATGGGCAGATTATCTGCCTCTACATGATTCTTTACTCCGTAGAGCGTTTCTTTGTGGAAGGGCTGAGGACGGACAGCCTCATGTTCGGTCCGCTCCGTCAGGCACAGCTCATAAGTCTGGGGCTGATTCTCATTGGCATCGTGCTTTATGTTGTTCTAAAAAAAAGAGCCGCATCAAAGGGTGATACGGGTCTTTCCTAAAATCCACAAACGGATTTATATTTCTTTTCGCCACAGGAGCAGTCCTTTGCGGCAGCATACGCTGACCGCAGGACTGTTTTTTAATTTAAGGATTGCATCCATCTCTTCTGCCGCATTTTTGTAAAGGCTTTTCTGATGATGACAAAGTATGTAATCCGCCTCTTAAAAACATCTTGAGGTAACCTGCGCTATCTGCTATAATTATTCTGTTAACGAATATGCAAGGAGATGTAAAAATATATGAAATTAGGTATCGTTGTAAATTAGCCTTTTTTCATAAATCTATATACATCAATAAAAGTCCGTAAAACCGCATGGTTACAAAGTTTTTTGAAATTGTAAATTCATAAAACTTCATACAAAATCATATACTTTCATGCCATTTGGGTGTAGAAATGGGTGTAAAAAGATAGTCGAAAACCAGAGTCCAACGCATTTTATGTATTGATAAATGGGCATACAGATTTCTACGGATAGAACCATATAGCATGATAGAACAGAAGTTAAAATATTATAATGTACCGCACAGGCGGCGTTACCTTATCCCAACAGGGAAACAAGGAACGCCGCTATTTTTTTACCCTCATGTTACGCAGTAGGGGCAAAAAGAGCTTTGCTACATAAGGCTTTGCGGGTGCGGTTTTCACACAGTAAGGGATTGATACCTAAACCCTCAAAATTGCTGTTCTACTGCGTAACAAATATGAAGCAAAGGAGTTGATGAAGCTATGGCAGTTTTCCGCGTGGAGAGAAACACAGGATATACGGTTATGAGTAACCACCATTTACGCAATAAGGAGCTTTCCCTAAAAGCAAAAGGGCTGTTATCACAAATGCTGTCCTTGCCGGAGGATTGGGACTATACCCTTGCAGGACTGTCCTATATCAACCGGGAAAGTAT
>FR881937.1 GCA_000435615.1 Firmicutes bacterium CAG:238
GTTATGATTGGAGAACAGCGCTATTCTTTGTAATATTTTACATTGAATGTCATATATTGTCAATACATATTTTTACATTTGCTCGGATGTTTCGGAAGCCCGTAGCAAAAATCGCTTCCACCCGTCAAACGGGTGGTTCGCTCGGGGCTATAAGTCCTTATTACCGACCCGCGTCTAAAGGTGCGGGCTTTCACTTTGTTCAAGCCTTATTGTCATTACCACTGTTGCTTGCCCCTCCAAGGGGCTACATTACTTTGTAAAAGGATCTTCATACTCCTTTACGCTTAATTTATCCAAGGCAATGTCATGCTTCTCCTGTTCTCGTATATACTTTCTTATCGTTTCTTCGTTGAGTCCTACTGTACTGACATAACCTTCGACGCGCACCCGCATATCAAAATCGATTGTCCTTTAACATAGTACAATCCCACAAGTAATTTTGGATACCCGTTTTTGTTTTTTGTCGAAACATTGCATTTTGAGGGGTAAGGTGCTATACTGTGCATAGAAAAAAAGAGAATATTTGAAGGAAAGTATGGGGGAAAATGGAACAGAAGAAAAAATTCACAGAGCAATTTCGTAATCCAAACGGAGGGTATCATATCCCAACTTGGCTGATTGTGCTTACTTTTATTTGCGGCGGCTGGCCAATCGGTGTGTGTTTGATTGTAGCAAGGGCTTGTGAAGAAAAAGGTCCTGCCAAGGAAAAGAAGCCGGGCAGTAGGAAGAAAATAAATACGCAGAATATATGGCTTGTTTTAGGAACGGTGCTTATCATTTTCAGCGCAGTGGGACTGCCGGACTCGATTCAATACCTGGTTTGGTGTATGAACAACAACAGCGGCATCAGTTACGCACTTGAAGATTTGATAAGAGATTCCATATGGCTTGTATGCGGAATTGGGATGCTTTTTATATCGCTGGGGATGCGCTCTGCATCCAAAAAACGCAGACGTATTGTCGCAGTCGTGGGTGATGCGGATCATATTTCAATCGATGAGGTTGCGGCTGCACTGCCTGCATCCCATAGAAAAACAGCAAAAATGCTGCAGCGCTGCATTGATTTTGGAATGTTTGGTGAGAAGGCATATCTTGATATGCGCTCCGACTGCCTGGTGGTAAGAGGCGAGGCGCCGATTTCAAAAAAAGCAAAGGCTGAGCAGGAGGCGGCGCAAGCGGCAGCTAGGGCCGCCGCAGAGAATCTGGATGAGTACGAAAGAATCCTGAAAGAGCTTCGCGACCTGAACGACCTGATACCGGGCGAGGAAATGAGCGCAAAAATCAGCCGCCTGGAGGATTTGACAGGCAAGATTTTTAAAATTGCAAAAGAACAACCGAAAAAACTCGGAAGCATGCGGAAATTCATGGATTATTATCTTCCGACAAGCCTGAAGCTGCTTCGCGGTTATGCGGAGCTTGATGCACAAGGTGTTGAAGGCACGAATATCGGTGACTCCAAACGGAAGATTGAAGACACCATGGACATGATGGTTACGGCTTTTGAGAAACAACTTGACAAAATGTTCCTTTCCGAGAGCATTGATATTTCAGCGGATATTGCAGCAATGCAGAATCTGATGCGTGCGGACGGATTGGTAGAAAATGAATTCTTGGAGGAGATACAGAGCGTTGAATAAGGGAATCAGACAATTTTTGGAAGAACATGCGGCGCTTGAGCCGGTATCCTTTCACATGCCGGGGCACAAAGGCTCGCGGATTTACCGCGAAAACGGCTACGGAGAGTTTCTGGATATCATCATGGACTGCGATATTACGGAAATTCCGGGAGCGGACAATTTGTTTCAGACCGAAAGCATCATCGCCGAAACGATGGAAAAATACAGGCAGCTTTATGATGTAAAAAAATCTTACCTTTTGGTAAACGGAAGTTCCGGAGGTCTGATTTCAGCAATCCTCGCGACGGTAGGCAGGGGGAAAAAACTTGTAATGGCAAGGAACTGCCATAAGTCGGTCTTCAATGCACTGTCGCTTTCGGACATCGCGCCGGTGTATGCATATCCGGAGATTATAGATGAATTTGGAGTCCTTGGCGGAGTCAGCGCACAGGAAATCGCAAAGTGTCTGGACGAAAACCAGGAGGCGGATGCGGTCCTTATTCCATCGCCGAATTACTATGGAATCTGCAGCGATATTAAAGCGATTGCGGATGAAGTACATAAACGCGGAAAAATTTTAATCGTTGACCAGGCTCACGGTGCGCATCTTAAGTTTTTCTCAAAATACGGTGTATGCGGTTTCCCGCAGGCGGCAGAAGAGCAAGGTGCGGATCTTGTGATAAACAGCATACACAAAACACTCGCATCATGGACGCAGAGCGCACTTTTGAATGTCTGCACGGACAGAACGGATCTTAATGTATTGGAAGACAAACTTCAGACGATTGAAAGCTCAAGCCCTTCCTATCCGATGATGGCAACGCTTGACATCAGTGCGGACCTTTTGCTCGAAAAAGGAGAGGAATTGATGCGTGCGTGGGCAGAGAATCTGGACTTTTTCTATGAAGAGGCTAAGAAGATTCCGGGGCTTGTGATTATGGAAGAAGAAACTCTTGACCGCACGAAAATGAACATAGATATGTCAGCATATAATATTAATGGAAACGAACTTGAAGAACTTTTGATGAAGAGAGGGATTTTTCTTGAGCTTGTTACCGGCAATATCATCATGTGCATGAGCGGAATCGGCAATAGACGATGTGACTATGAGCGGCTCATTGAGGGGCTGAAGGCCACTGCTGCCGAGCGGAAAATGAGCGGCGAACGTGAAATGCGGCAGCCGGAGGCTTTGACAGAGAGATTGGAGAGGACTGAACTTCCGAAAGAGAAAATATATGTGCCGATTGACGAAGCATCTGGGAAGGTCTGTGCCGCTTCGATTATTCCGTATCCGCCGGGTGTGCCGATTGCCTGTCCGGGAGAAATTTTGACGGCAGAAGTACTCGAATATGTAAAAGCAAGGCGGGCAGCGGATGAGAAGGTTATCGGAATAACAGCAGACGGAAAGGTTTGCGTCGGGAAATAGGATGTATTAAGATGGACGACGAGAGACTGTACAGGCAGTATGTGAACGGAAACCGAGATGCGGCGGACATGCTTGTCGATCGGTATGCGGATGCATTGACTCTGTATATTAACGGATTCATAGGAGACATTCATGAGGCGGAGGACTTGATGATAGAATCCTTTGCGCTTATTTTTGCAAAGGCAAGGCCGATCCGCGGAGAAAGAGGCTTCAGAGGTTATTTGTACAGAATCGCCAGGAATCTCGCATTCAGGCATAGAAAGGAGCGAAGAATCCGATTTGTCAGTGTGGAAGACATTCCTTTTGAATTGAGTGAAGAAGCGCTTGCGGAAACGCCGCTTTATCAAGAAGAGAGGAAGCGTCATTTGTATGAAGCGATGGAAGAACTGAAGAATGAGTATAAGGAAGCCTTGTATCTTGTTTACTTTGAAGAGATGAGCTATAGGCAGGCTGGCGGTGTAATGGGCAAAACGGAAAGCCAGATTACAAAACTCATCTACAGAGGAAAGCAGAACTTAAAGAAAATTTTGGACCGAAAAGGATTTACATATGAGGACAAATGAAGAACGAAAAGAATTGATATTTGCACGAAGCGAAGAAATCAAGAGACATTCGGAACTGAAAAAAAGAAGAATTAAAAATATAGGAATCACTGCTGCAGCGGCGTGCATTTGTGTTTTTTTGATGACTGCGGTTTGTGATATTATGCCGGAAATACAGAAGCGTATCGGACAAAGCGAACTGTCGAACATACATGGAACCGCCAGCCTGATAGGAAACAGCGCGGCGGTCGGGTATATCATCACGGCTGTTTTTGCCTTTGCCTTGGGAGCATGTTTTGCGACGCTCTTATATTACATAAGCAGGAAGAACAAGAGAGCGGAAAGGAAATAGAATTCGTATGAATAGCTTCGAAATCTCGGAAAACACATTTCAGGTTATAGCAATGTTTGCGGGCATGACGATAGCGGGGATTGTTGGATTTAAATACAGGAGCAGAAGGGCAATTGTCCTGTCGTGCGCCTATGCGAGTTTTATGCTGGGAACATTGTTCTACACTCTGCATATGAACATAATCGGGGATATTCCCCGGATTTTCTATGTGTCGGATATTTCATGGATGGCTTCGTATTTATTTCTGCTCCTGCTGATGTCGATGAGAAAAAACAAGTCGGATAAGCCTGTTAGATTTGAGATTCTGCCGGCTGTCATCTCGGCAGTGACCTTTGCAATATCGGTGTACAACGAAATACTGGGGCCGTCGATTATTATGTCATGCGGCTTCGGAATCATCGCGGGCGGCATCGTATATTATGCGGCTCTGAACATCATGGATGAGAAAAAAGCGGAGCGGGAAATTCGCCGCTTAGATGTTGGAGCGGCAGCCGCAATTTTCCTGCAGAATTTGTTGTACTTTGTGTCAGAATACACAACCGATTACACAAGCTTTAATCTATACTTTGCAGTGGATATACTTCTCACGCTGAACTATGTCAGCCTTTCCTATTTCCTAGGAAAAGAGGTGAAACAAGATGGCACATATTGAAAATATTTTTATATGTATAACGGTACCTCTGCTTATTTCCTTGTTCTTCATAAAAGGAAAGCAACGCAGTTTTACGATGTTTATATGTATCGGAATGAGCATCTGCATGGCATCGGCGTATGTAAACAGCTTCTTTATGACAATGTATGGGGCAGATGCCGTATCAACAGCGATTCAGATCGCACCTGTGTGTGAGGAAATCATGAAATTGCTTCCGTTGCTCTTTTTTATATTGATATTTGAACCTAGACCGGGGGAAATAATCCCTGCAGCAATTGCAATTGCTGCAGGATTTGCAACCTTTGAAAATGTGTGTTACCTTTCGGAAAACGGTGCCGGAGATATCGCTTTGCTTCTTGTAAGGGGGGTGTCGGCGGGTGCGCTGCATATCTTGTGCGGAATTGCCATGGGATACGGCATTGCGTATGTGTTTAAGCAGCATTGGCTTGCGGCGGCTGGGACGCTTGGGATACTCGGAGCGAATATTGTTTTTCATGCGATATACAATCTGCTGGTGACATCGGACAGCGCATGGCAGGAGGTGGGATATATATTCCCTTCGTTATTGATCCTCTGCATCTTTGTGCTGAAGGGGCTTCTCCCCAAAATAAATTTGAGACTTGAATAAGGCAGCACGAATTATGTGCGATGCGAAACGACTGCGCTTGCGGTTGTTTTTTTTTGGAAAAAGGGTGGAAGTTTTTGCTTGAATCGGTCTTTTATATGTTAAAGAGATTTTATTGAAGGGATTTTGCGAAGAAAGGGGTGAGAAAATATATGGATCATCGCACGAGAATGAACCGAATACGCAGCCTGACTGCAGTTTATCGCAGCAGGCATGAAAACAGAGTAATCGCGGCACTTTCGTGCATGTGTGCGGTGCTGCTTGGGGGATTGGGCTTGATACTTAGCGGTAAAATGAGTCCCGGCCTGTTTATGGTTCAGCAAAATTACGGAGCGGTACTCCTGCGCGGAAGCCAGAAACCATATTTCGTAATCGCACTGCTTGCGTTCCTCGCAGGAGTGACATTTACGCTGATTTGCATAAAAATAAATCAAAAAACAAGAAGACTCAGAGAGGAGGAAACGAAAGAATGCGAAAGGCAAAACGCCTCAAACCGGGCGACACAATAGGCGTCGTATCACCGGCCAGTCCTTCTTCGGCACGAAGTGAAGTGACGAGAGCAAAGGAATATCTCGAAAGACTCGGGTATCGTGTTGAAGTGGGCATGAATGTAAATCTGAAAAAAGGGTTTACGGCTGCAAGCGAGCAGGAGAGAGCGGATGACATCAATGAGATGTTTGCTCGTCCTGATATCGATGCGGTCTTCGTTACGCAGGGAGGCTACGGGTCGGCACAGATCATAGATAAAATTGATTTTGAGCAGATACGCAAAACGCCTAAAATTTTCACGGGGTTCAGTGATATTACTTCTCTGCATCTTGCCATCCAAAAATTCTGCGATGTTGTAACATTTTACGGGCCGGGAATGACAAGATTCAATGAAGAGGATTTGTCCGAGTATACGAAGGAAAGCTTTTTCCGGACACTTACCAATGCGGAGCCTGCAGGCGAAATAAAAAAAGTCAGCCCGAAGAATTGGCTGACGACGATTGCAGGAGGCGTATGCGAAGCACCTGTTGTGGGTGGGTGTCTGACACTGATTTGCTCAAGCCTCGGAACACCGTATGAAATCGATTGTAAGGATAAGATTTTATTTATTGAAGATGTGGATACGGAGCCATGGATTTTCGACCACATGCTCTGCCATCTTCGCAATGCGGGAAAGCTTGCGGACGCGGCGGGATTCGTAATCGCACACTGCGAAAACTGCGTTCCGTTTAAGTACGAACCGGGTTTTCTGTGTGACGATTCCATAGAGGATGTGCTCTTATACTACCTGGAGCCGCTGAAGAAGCCGGCATTGTTCGGACTTCCCATGGGACACGGAGAACATCTGGCGACGCTTCCTCTGGGAGTTATGTGCAGGCTGGATGCAGACCAAAAGACCTTTACCGTTTTGGAAAACGGAGTAATTTAATGGAGGAAAAGAAAATGAGAAAACAAAAGAAGCTACTCGCCGTAATACTTTCAATCATTATGATTTTTTCACTTGCGGCATGCGGAAACAACTCAAATGACGAAGAGACAATCTTCAATGTTGCGACAAGCGGCGGACACGATACGATGAACTTCTTTACAACAGAAAGTTCCCTCGTATATGACTGGCTCAATATCCTGTATGATTCTCTGATTGCGTACGATGACGAATACAATGCAATCCCGAGAGCGGCAAAGGACTGGACCGTTTACGACGACGGCAAAACCTGGACATTCAACCTCAGAGACGATATTTATTTCTCGGACGGGGAGCAGCTTACTTCTGCGGATGTAAAATGGACTTATGAGCATGCAATCGACAGTTATATGTACTCCACTCACGCAGACGGATTTGAGTCCATCGAGTGCCCGGATGAATTTACGGTTGTTTTCAATTGCAGCCACCCGAAGCCGGATATGCTATACCAGATTATTCCGATTTTGCCGGAACATGTATGGGCAAATGTAGAAGACCCGCTTACATACGAAACTACGGACATTGTCGGTTCCGGGCCGTTCAGATATGATTCGGCAAGAAGCGGCAGCGGAAGCACGGCATTCGTAAAGAACGGCGAATACTGGGGCGATGTTCCGAAACTCGATGTTTTGGTATTCACCAAATATGACAATACGGATGCAATCGCTCAGGCACTGAAACTCGGAGAAGTGGATGCAGCTTATACGCTCGAAATCACGCAGAAAGAAACGCTTGAGGCGGCAGGCAATATCGATGTACAGACATTCGGAACCTATGATTTTGAATATGTGGGCTACAACCTGCTTGACGATATCTGCAAAGACAAGACAGTAAGACATGCCATCGACTATTGTATCGACAGAGATACCGTAATCGAAATGAGTTATGCCGGCCTTGCGGAAGTTGCGTACGGTGCGGTAACGCAGAAGGATTACAGATATGATCCGGCAGACAAGAGAGATTTCAATATCAAGAAGGCAAACGAGATTCTTGACGCAGCAGGATACAAAGATACAAACGGAGACGGAATCCGTGAAATGAACGGCAAAAAGCTCAGTCTCGAAGTGATTACAGCTTCTGACAGAAGTTCATGGCAGAGTGCTACGGTTAATATGCTCATCACAAACTGTAAAGAAGCCGGAATCGAAATAACATGGAACCCGATGGAAAAAACAGCGATGTGGGATACCTGCTATGACGGAAATCCCGGATGGCAGCTCATCATTGACGGCTGGGGCGGAGACGCTGACCCAGGATTCATAATGTGTATTTTCAGAGACTATGAGGACACAGGATACGCGGGCGTTTCGTATCAGAGCAAAGCATTTGACAATATGTACGCAAAAGTATATCAGACAACCGATCACAAGGAACGCGCAAAATACATAAACGATTGTCAGGAAATTTTATATGAAGACTGTCCGTATTCCTATCTCTGCTTCCCTGAAGTCATTCAGGCAGTCAATTCCGAAAGATGGAAAGGATACAAAGCAGGGGAGAACGGTTTCTTCGGAAACGAACTCAATTACAACTACTGCCACATCGAACTGAAATAAAGACTGAAATAGATTAAAGGAGGGAGAGGAATTGGCAGCAAGGACTTTGAAGCGATTCATCTTCGCATGTATAACAATATTTTTTGTAATCGCATTTAACTTTTTTCTGTTCAGAGTAATGCCCGGCGATATCAGCACAATCATCGCAAAGGCAACGACATCGGATGCGGTAAAGGAAAGACTGCTTGCAGAGGCTGGCGTAGACCAGCCCCTGCTTACGCAGTTTTGGATTTATTTAAAGGATTTGCTTACCGGAGACTTCGGCGATTCCTTCTATACCTATGACGGAAGTTCGAATGTATGGGAGATTATCGTGGGAAGAATCCCGAACACCGTAATTCTGCTGCTTTGTGCAGAGGTTGTTGCAATCGTACTCGGACTTATCGTCGGTGTAGTATGCGCGCAGAAAAGAGGAACAAAACTGGATACAGGACTTCTTTCGGGGTCTTTGGTGCTTTATTCCATGCCGACATTCTGGTTTGCGATGCTCTTGATTTTCATTTTCTGCGTCGGAATCCAGATATTCCCGACAGGCGGAATCTCGACACCGGGAACGAATTACCACGGATTTATGCTGGTTCAGGATTATATCAAGCATATGATACTGCCGATGCTCTGCATGGGGCTTTTGATGGTAGGCTGCTATGCGGTAACGATGCGAAGCACCATGATCAACATTCTGACAGAAGACTATATCAATACAGCCAGAGCAAAGGGCTTTTCGACGAAGTATATTTTGCTCCATCACGCGATTCCGAATGCGATGGTACCGATGGCTACGATTATTGCACTTAACATTGCAGCGATTCTCGGCGGAGCGATTCAGCTTGAAACACTGTTCAGCTGGCAGGGACTGGGGCAGCTCATGTATGACGCTTTGAACAGGCGTGACTATCCGGTTCTGCAGGGGTGCTTTTTCGTTTCGACGATAGCGGTTGTGCTGGTTAACTTTATCATGGACGTGCTCTACGGATTTATCGATCCGAGAGTAAAGAGTTAGGAGGTTTGGTTATGCGAAAACGATATGAATCGGAGCAGCTCAGACGAAATCTCCGAAAAGTAAAAACAAAAGAATTTCTAAGAGAAGTATGGTCGAATAAAATGGCGAGAGTCGGAGTCGTTATTATTGCTGTTTTTGCATTAATGGCAATCTTCGGACCGATTTTCATGCCTTTCAAAACAACCGACATAGCGATAACGAGAACCGCGGTTTTTAACCCGCCTTCGATGGAACATCTGCTGGGAACGGACAATCTGGGAAGAGATGTGCTTGCTTACCTTGTAAACGGCTCGAGAAGTTCTCTGTTCGTCGGCCTTACGGCAACCCTCATATCGATGCTGCTGGGAACCGTAATCGGAATTTCCGCGGGTTATATCGGCGGATGGGTTGACAATCTTCTCATGCGTATTACAGACTTTTTCCTTGTACTGCCTTGGCTGCCGTTCTGTATGGTGCTCGCCTCGATTCTCGGCAACAGTATCTGGAACATCATTCTGGTAATCGGACTTACCGGATGGTGCGGAACCGCCAGAATCATCCGTGCACAGACACTTTCGGTAAAGGAACAGGCATATGTGGAAAGAACGAAGTCAATCGGAGCCGGCAAAGGATATATCATGATGAAGCATATCCTGCCGAATGTATTTCCGCTCGTGTTTGCTGAGGCAATTTTAATCGTATCTTCTTCGATATTGACGGAAACATCGCTTGCTTTTCTTGGCTTAGGCGACCCTACGAACCCAAGCTGGGGAACCATGCTTAACGACGCATACTGCACCGGCGCCATGACGGTGGGTGCATGGTGGTACTTTATAACACCGGGCGTCTGCGTTATCCTTGTTGCACTTGGCTTCACGCTTATGGGATATGCATTCGATGAAATACTCAATCCGAAGCTGAAAGAAAGATAGGAGGCCCGGCATGCGTTTATTAGAAGTAAAAGATTTAAAAACATATTTTACAACATCAAAGGGCAAAGCAAAAGCTGTGGACGGAGTCTCTTTTTCTTTGGATTACGGGCAGTGCCTGGGACTTGTCGGCGAATCAGGCTGCGGCAAGACAACGACAGCTCTGTCAATCTGCCATCTGCTTCCGAAAGAGGGAAAGGTTGAAAGCGGACAGATTCTTATGGAGGGCATCGATTACGGCACGCTCTCCGAAGAAGAAATCATGAAACACAGATGGGAAGATGTGTCGATTATCTTCCAGGGCGCGATGAATGCGTTCAACCCCGTAAAGAAGGTCGGCTGGCAGATTGCCGAAGCCTGCATTCTCCATCAGGGAATGTCCAAAGAAGAGGCGTGGAAGAGAGCCGGAGATCTTTTTGAAATGGTTGGAATTGCTCGTGAGAGAGTCAGCCAGTATCCGCATGAGTTTTCAGGCGGCATGAAGCAGAGGGCGATGATTGCAATGGCGCTTGCGTGCAACCCGAAGCTCATCATAGGCGACGAACCGACTACCGCACTTGATGTAATGATACAGGCTCAGATTCTCGAGCTTTTGGAAAAACTCAGAAAAGAACTGAACATGGGAATGATTCTCATAACCCACGACCTTTCGATTCTGAGTGAAACCTGCGACAAAATTGCGGTCATGTACGCAGGCAAGATTGCAGAGATGGGGACAGTGGATGACATTTTCAACCATCCGATGCATCCGTACACCAAGAAACTGCTGGCGTGCTTCCCGAACATAAGCAGCGGAAGCAGAGTGATTCCGGAAGGGATTCCGGGTTATCCGCCGAGTCTGATTGACCCGCCTGAAGGGTGCAGATTCTGTCCGAGATGTTCGGAAAGCACCGGGATTTGTTCGCAAAAAGAACCGGAATACATACAGGCAGGGCCGGAGCATTTCGTTTCGTGCCATCTGTGCGGGGAAGGCGGTGAGTATCATGGCTGAGAAAATGCTTGAAGTAAGAGACTTAAAGGTATATTTTGAGGTAAAAAAGAGCCTTGCATCGTCACTCTTTGGGAAGCCGCAGGTTTTGAAGGCGGTTGACGGCGTGAGCTTCGATATAAACAGAGGCGAAATTCTGTCCCTGGTAGGAGAATCGGGTTCCGGAAAAACGACAACCGGCAAGGCCATTCTGCAGCTTGCACCGGTAACCGAAGGAAGCATTCGCTTTCACGGTGAGGAAATTGTCGGTAGGAAAGACCTTTCGGAGTTTCGGAAAAACGCGCAGATGATCTATCAGGACCCATATCAGTCCCTCAATCCGAGACAGTACATATCCGACATCGTCGGGGAAGCACTGGATGTAAACGGACTGGTTTCGACGCAGGAAGAACGTGAGTCCAAGATTAAGGAAGCGCTTGAAGATGCCGGACTGTCGCCTGCAGATGACTATATGTACAGAAGACCGTTTGAACTTTCCGGAGGTCAGCGGCAGAGAGCGGCAATCGCCGGCTCGCTGATAATGAAGCCGGAATTCGTGGTTGCGGACGAGCCGGTGTCGATGCTGGATGCAAGTATCCGAACCGGAATCATCCGTTTGATGCTCAAAGAGAGGGACGAAAAAGGCGTTGCATATTTGTTCATAACCCACGACCTTTCCCTTGCGTGGCTCATTTCGGACAAAATCGCGATCATGTATCTGGGTAAAATCATGGAAATCGGCACAGCGGATGAAATCGTAAACAATCCGAAGCACCCATACAGCAAAGCGCTTTTGGGAATCATGCCGGTGCCGGGAAAAGTTCTGACCGAAAAACGAAAAATTCTTGAAGGCGAAACGCCGAATGCAGGCGTTGAAATCAAAGGCTGCAAATTCTGCGGAAGATGTCCGGAAGTAATGCCGAAATGCCACGAGATTGAGCCGGAAAACATTGAAATCTCACCGGGACATTTCGTGATGTGCCATAAATATTCGGACAAACAAGAATAAAAGCAAAAGGAGAGCGGTCATGAAAATACTGGATGATTTAAACACATTGATTTCCTATCCGAGCCGCAGCGAAGACGGTGAGTGCTGCAAGGAAGCACTGGGCTGTGTGCTTGGTCTTGCAAAAAGTTTCGGACTTGAGATCAAATGCGGCAGACACGGTGATGTCGGAATTGTTGAACTCGGGGAAGGAGAAAAAACGGTGGGGATTCTTGTCCATGTCGATGTCGTTTCCGAGGGAAACCTTTCCCTTTGGAAGCACGACCCGTTTAAACTTACTGAAGAAGACGGGATGCTTTACGGCCGGGGAATTATAGATGACAAAGGACCCGTAATCGCATGTCTTTACGCATTGAAGGAAATCAAAGAACAAAACATTCCACTGAAAAAACGGATTCGAATGATTATCGGCACTTCGGAAGAAATAGAGTGGACAGATATGGTGCACTACAAAGAGGAATTCAGCATTCCGGATTACGGGTTTACTCCTGATGGGAACTTCCCTATTTATAATAGAGAAAACGGATTCATGGACATTGAACTGAGATTCCGGGAACAATTTACGGGAGATGTGCATTCTTTCAAGGGGGGAACGGTTACCAATTCGGTGCCTTCCTATGCCGAGTACAAGCTGGGAGAAAAGACAGTCGCGTTCAACGGGAAAGGGGCGCACAGTTCAGCTCCGGAACTCGGAGTCAATGCCATTAACCTGCTTTGCAAGGATGCGGAAAAATACGGATTCCGTTTTGCGAAGCTGATAAACAAATTTTTCCCGGATGGAAAGTTTGCATCCAATTTTACATTTGTAAGACGGGACGGAGAGCCCAATAAAAAAGAAGATTTAACGATTGTTCCTACTGTACTGAAACAGGAAGGCGATGTAATTACCGTGAATCTTAATGCAAGACAGGCATACGAAATTCCCGGAGACAACATCGTAGCCGCCTTGCGGGAAAAACAGGAAGAATACGGATATGAGGTCTTCCCGCAGGAAGTTAACGAAGCGGTGTATGTAGACGAAAATCAGCCGTGGCTGAAACGGATGCAGAAAGTAACCGCAGACTACGGCATGAGTGAGGAGTGCCTGCTTGCAAGCGGCTCGAGCTACGCAAAGTGCATGCCGGATGTGGTAAGCTGGGGGCCGGTTTTTCCGGGCGAGCCGGATTGTGCACATATGGAAAACGAGAGACAGAGCGTAGAGAGTTTCTTGAAAACGGTGGAAATATACAGAGATTACCTTATTGAGGAAGGAAGAAGTTCCGACTGAAGTAAGAGCGGAGGAAACGGAAGATGAAAAAAGATGCGGTTCAGCTTACGAAAGAGATGGTGAAAATTAAAAGCTATTCTTTCATGGAGAATCAAGAGGAAGAAATATCAAAATATATTTTGGATTTTTTCACGGAAAACGGAATAACATCGTACCGGACGGAAATCGTGCCGGGCAGATACAACACCTTTGCAATCCTGAAGGGAGAGGACTCGGAGAACAATCCGTCACTTCTTCTCACGGGGCACATGGATACCGTTCCCGCATACGATTTCAAGGAGGCATTTACGGCACGGGAGGATGCGGATTATCTTTACGGGCGCGGAAGCTGCGACATGAAAGGCGCGCTCGCAGCGATGATGTGCGCCATGGTAAATATAAAGGAAAGCGGAACGAAGCTGAAAGGAGACTTGATTTTCTGCGGAGTTGCCGATGAAGAAGAAGCGGGAATCGGAACAGAGAGCTTGATTAAGACCGGGCCGGAAGCGACCTATGCGGTCATCGGGGAGCCTACCAAACTTGAAATCGCATTGGGGCACAAAGGTCTCGAATGGATCGAGATATCCTTTAAAGGAAAGAAGGTTCACGGAGGCGCACAGAAGGACGGTGTGAATGCGATTATGATGGCAGGCAGATTTCTTCATAAACTGGAGACGGAATATCTGCCGAAGCTTGAAAAGCGGACGCATCCGGTTCTGGGAACCGCGACGCTGAATATCGGTACTATCACAGGAGGTGACCAGCCGAGCACGGTTGCGGACAAGTGCAGCATAAGACTTGACAGAAGATGTCTTACGGATGAGACCATCGCACAGGTATATGAAGAACTTCAGGCGATTTGTGACGAACTACATGAAGAGGACCCGAAATTCGAGGCGGAAATCCGGGATGTGTTCAACGGCGAGACCATGCCGCATATTCCTTTCTGCACAGACGGAAACTCGCCGCTTGTCAAGGCCGCAGAAAATGCGCTCGGCAGGGAAGGCATGACACCTGTGCTGACATGTTTTCCGGCATGGAGCGATGCGGGATTCATGAATGCGCTTACAAAAAGCGAATGCATCGTGCTTGGACCGGGAGACCTATCCGTAGCACATTCGATACACGAAAAAATCAGCAAAAGGCAGCTTTTGAGTGCGGTTTCGGTATATGAAGAAATGGCAAGAGAAATCTGCAAAACGGTATGGACATAATGTGAAAACAGGCTCCGCAAGGCTGAAAACATGGCTTTGCGGAGTTTTTTCGACTTTTTTCGTGCTAAGAAATAATATTTTTAGTGATTTTTGTTTTTTGTTGTAGTATAATATATTGCGTATGATTTTATATAAAATTTAGAAAGGAAGGTCTCACACAATGAGTCAAAAACATTTACAAAGCATTCATGTGAGTCATTATAAGCACACTGCTGGATGTGCGACAGAGATAATGCCTACACCGGATGTTGTAAAGATTTCTATGTCTCAGCATATCGGAGCACCTTGTAAACCGCTGGTTGCAAAGGGCGACTATGTTAAAGTCGGCCAAAAGATCGGTGATACAGACGCTTTCGTAAGTGCACCTATCCACTCCGGTGTATCCGGCACGGTTACAGCCATTGAGGAGCAGAGAAATGCAGCAGGTGGATTTGAAACGCTTGTTGTCATTGAAACAGACAAGAAACAAGAATTATCAGAGGAAGTTAAAGTTCCTGCAGAACCTAAGGATTTAGCCGAATTTGTAAAAGCGGTAAGAGAATCCGGACTGGTTGGTCTCGGAGGAGCTTCATTCCCGACACACATCAAATTTAACCCTAAGAATATAGATGATGTTCACGCTCTCATCGTAAACGCTGCAGAATGTGAACCGTTCATCACATCCGACCACAGATTAATGCTGGAAACACCGGATGCACTTCTTGACGGCTGCTTACTTATCATGAAGTATGTAGGACTTGACAAAGGCTACATCGCAATTGAAGAAAACAAGCCGGATGCAATCGAGCTTCTTGACAAACGCATCAAAGAGCGCGGAATCACAAACATCGAAACATTCAAGCTTCAGGCAAGATACCCGAAGGGTGCTGAACGTGTACTGGTATATGAAATCACAGGCAAGACGATGGATGCAGGTGTTCTTCCTGCAGACATGGGCGTCATTCTTGACAACGTAACCACAGTTGCATTCGTTGGTCAGTACTTCAAGACAGGACGTCCTCTTACGACTAAGAGAGTAACTGTTGACGGCGATGCTGTTGCTCAGCCGAAGAACGTGATTGCACCAATCGGAACTTCCGTTCATGATGTAATCGAATTCTGCGGCGGCTATAAAGCTGAGCCTAAGAAGATTTTGATGGGCGGACCTATGATGGGAAGAGCTATTTACTCCGACGCTATGCCGCTGGTAAAGAACAACAACGCAATCTTAGCGTTCTCCGGTCCGCAGAGCATTGTAAAAGAAGAAACAGCCTGCATCAACTGCGGAAGATGCCACCAGGCATGTCCGTTCAAGCTCATTCCGACAGCTTTGGCTAAGGCTTACGAAATGAGAGATGCACAGGCACTCAAAGACTTAAGGGTAATGCAGTGCATGAACTGCGGTTCCTGCTCCTACATCTGCCCTGCACACAGACCTTTGGGATTCATCAATACTTTAGGTAAAACAGTACTGAAGGAGGCGGGAATCTAATGGACAAGAAATATTATGACAATTTAATTGTATCCGCGTCTCCGCATCTCGTGACCGCAATGGATACACAGAAGACGATGCTGATGGTTCTCATCGCACTCGTTCCTTCATTACTTGTTAGTACATATGTTTTCGGATTCAGAGTACTGATTCTGACTGCTGTATGTATCGCAGCTTCCATGTTCTTCGAATGGGCTTGGAACAAACTTATGAAGAGAAAGCAGACGGTATGCGACCTCAGTGCTGCACTTACAGGAACATTGATTGCATTCAATCTTCCTTCCGGACTTCCTTACTGGATTGCAATTGTTGGCTGCTTCGTAGCTATCATCGTAGTTAAACAGTTATTCGGAGGTATCGGCAAGAACCTCGTTAACCCTGCAATCACAGCAAGAATCGTTCTGTTCATTTCCTTCGCAACGGAAATGACGACGTGGCCGCTTCCAAGAATGAACCAGACTGCAGATGTCCTTACAGGCCCTACTCCGCTCGGAGTAATTCATGAAGGCGGACAGCTTCCTACAAACATGGAAATGTTCCTCGGATATATCGGCGGTTCCATGGGTGAAGTAAGTGCAATCGCACTTATCATCGGCGGACTTTTCCTTGTATGGAAAAAGATTATCAGCCCAATCATCCCTTGCTGCTTCATCGGTACGGTATTCGTATTCGCACTCATCTATTACAGTGCAACAGGAAACGGAGACGCTCTCCAGATGGCAGTCTTCCATATCCTTGCCGGCGGCGTAATGCTTGGTGCGATTTTCATGGCTACAGACTATGTAACTTCTCCGTTATTACCTGCAGGAAAAGTTGTATTCGGTATCGGATGCGGCGTTATCACAATGCTTATCAGACTGTTCGGTCAGTATCCGGAAGGCGTATCTTTCTCCATCCTGATTATGAACTGCCTGACACCGCTCATCGACAGCTTCTTCCAGAAGAGAATGTATGGAGGTGCTAAGAATGAAAAGTAATACATTTAAAGAATATATTCAGCCAAGCGTTGTTCTCGTAGCAATCTGTCTTGTAATCACATTTGCGCTTGCATATGTAAACTCGATTACATCACCGATTATCGCTGAGAACACACGGAAAGCGGCTGAAGAAACAAGAAAAGTTCTTCTTCCTGCTGCTCAGTCATTCGAAGAATACACAGGCGACTTGGTTGAAGTTGAAAAAGATAAAATATATGTAGAAGACTGCTATATCGCAAATGACGGCGGAATGGTTGTTACCGTTAAATCCGCATCCTTTGGCGGCCTGCTTACTGAGATGGTTGGTATTGACGCAAACGGTGCCATCACCGGCGTTAAGGTAACCGCACATGCGGACACGAAGGGTCTTGGTACGAAAGCGCACGAAGGCAAATACGTTACACAGTATGAAGGCCTTGACACACTTGCATTTGCTGACAATGTAAAAGGCGACCCTGCTATAGAGCATGTCAGCGGTGCGACAATCTCCACAAACGGTGTTTACCAGGGAGTATGCGCTGCATTAAAGCAGTTTGAAGCAGTAGGAGGTGCTAACTAATGAAAGAAAAAGTAAATAGATTAGCCGTCCTCACGAAGGGCATCATTAAGGAAAACCCGAACCTTGTATTGCTGCTTGGTACTTGTCCGACACTCGCGACAACATCCTCTGCATTCAACGGTATGGGTATGGGTATCGCAGCAACTGCAGTACTGATTTGCTCCAACATTGCAATTTCACTGCTCGCAAAGCTGATCCCCGATAAAGTAAGAATCCCGTGCTACATCGTACTGATTGCAGGATTCGTAACACTCGTACAGTTCATCGTACAGGCATTCGCAGAACCGCTTTACAATTCACTCGGCGTGTTCCTGCCTCTTATTGTAGTTAACTGTATCATCCTCGGAAGAGCCGAAATGTTTGCAAACAAGAACGGCGTTCTGGATTCCGCATTGGACGGTATCGGAATGGGTCTTGGTTTCACACTTTCCCTTACATGCATCGGTGCTGTAAGAGAAATCATCGGTAACGGAACGATTTTCTCCGGATTCTTCCTTGGCGGAGAGGACTTGGTTGCAAAAATTACAATTGCTATCCCGTTCATTTCCGAACATCCGATGCTCATCATCGCACTTGCTCCGGGCGGATTCTTCGTTTATGCGTGCGCTATCGCAGTTGTAAACAAGATTCTTGCTTCCAAGGGCAAGAAGCCGAGAGATTTCGGATGCCAGGGCTGCGCGCTTGCAAGCATGTGCAGCCAGGAAAAATGCCTGGAAGAATTAGACGGACTTAAGATTGAAACGAAAGGAGTTGAAGCATAATGGCACAGTGGATTAGCATTTTAATCGCTATGATTTTGGTAAACAACTATGTATTGGCTCAATTCCTTGGTATCTGTCCATTCCTTGGCGTATCCAAGAAGTTAGATTCAGCGGTTGGTATGGGTGTTGCCGTTATTTTCGTAATGGTACTTGCAACTGCCGCTACATGGCCAATCATGCAGATTTTGAACGATTGGGAAATAGCGTACTTACAGACAATCGTATTTATCCTTATCATTGCTGCACTCGTACAGTTCGTAGAAATGGTACTGAAGAAATTCATCCCGTCCTTACATAAAGCGCTCGGTGTATATCTTCCGCTTATCACTACAAACTGTGCAGTACTCGGTGTATGTATCAACAACATCGACGCAGGATATAATTACGGATTAGCATTAATTAACTCTTTAGGCGCAGGTATCGGTTTCCTTCTTGCAATGGTTATCTTCTCCGGTATGAGAAGCAAACTTGAAGGAAATACTGACATTCCGGCACCTTTCCAGGGAGTACCTATCACTATGACTGCGGCCGCACTGTTATCCCTTGCATTCATGGGATTCGGCGGTTTAGTATAAGAAGGAGGCGAAAAATATGAATCCAATTTTAACACCTGTATTATTGGTAGTCGCAATGGGTCTTGTTTTCGCTGTGATCCTTACTATCGCAGCTAAGGTATTCTTCGTACCTGTTGACGAAACGGTTATCAAACTCAGAGAACAACTCCCGGGCGCAAACTGCGGCGGATGCGGATTCGCAGGATGTGACGACTATGCATCAGCTCTTGCTGCTGATCCTGAGGGAGTTGGACCTAATAAATGTCCGGTAGGCGGAGCAGACTGTGCAGCAGCACTTGCTGCAATTTTAGGCATTGAAGCCGGCTCTGCAGAACCACAGGTTGCAACTGTAATGTGTAACGGAAACTCACAGGCTGCTAAGTCCCTTCTTGAATATCAGGGTCTTACAACTTGTTCCGCAGCTTCCACACTTTACGGTGGAATGAACCAGTGTAAATACGGCTGCCTCGGTCTCGGAGACTGTACAAGAGCTTGTAATTTTGATGCAATCAAGATTTGTGACGGTGTTGCCGTTGTAGCAAGAGACCTTTGCACAGGCTGCGGTGCATGCGCATCTGCATGTCCGAAGCATGTAATCAGAATTGCACCGGCTAAGAACAAAGTTGTTGTTCAGTGCCACTCGGAAGACAAAGGCGCTGCAACTCGCAAGGCATGCTCAAACGGATGTATCGCATGCGGAAAATGTACGAAAGTATGTAAGTTCGAAGCAATCACCGTTGAAAACAATCACGCTTACATTGATCCTGAAAAATGTAAGAATTGCGGACTTTGCGCGAAAGAATGTCCTACAGGCGCTATCAATAACATGAGGGCGAAGAGAAAACCTGCTCAGGCTGCAGCTCCTGCACCAGCAGCAGAAGCGAAGGCTGAAGCTTAGGATTGACCTTTCTAAAATGTAATAATGAAACCCCGTCGGACTTTCTCCGACGGGGTTTTTGTAAGTGCATATTTCTGAAGTTACTCTTCCACTTTTATCCCCTCAAGAATCTGTTCTACCGAGCGTGACTGCGGATCAAGTTTCTTTTCAACCATTCCAACGACTCGGGTCAGAATGCCGGAAATCACGAAGTATATGACGGCCGTAAAAATCAAGGCAAAGAATGCCTGATAGGTACGGGCTCTCACAAGGTCGGAAATCTTCGTCAAATCCTGGATGGCAATATAGCCTGCGACCGAGGTTTCTTTGATCAGCGTGACAACCTCGCCTTTGTAAATCGGCAGGAAGTGCTTCGCCGCCTGCGGCAGCAGGATTTTGAAAAAGCTCTGGTTATTGCTGTATCCCATCGCGGTTGCAGCTTCATACTGACCGTTTCCGATCGCGCCGAAGCCCACCGAGAGCATATCATACATCGCACAGGCAAAGATCATCGTAAAGCCGACGATCGCGACAAGTGTGCCGCTCAGTCTGGTAGAGCCAAAGATGATATAGTAGAGGATCATCAGAAGCAGTACCGTCGGCATGCCCTGAATCAGCCAGAGCATGGCGTTTGTCGCGCCGTTGAGGATTGGGTTTCCTTTGCGGCAAAGCATGAAGACCGCAAAGCCGATGATGGTTCCGAGAATGATGGAACTCAGTGTGATGAGCAGCGTGATTCCTGCGCCGGAAGCAAACAGCTTCCAGCGGCTTTCCTTGATGAAGGTGTTTTCAAAATTGTCCTTCATGCGTTCAAAAAAGCCTGCCTGTTCATCGTTTTGGCCCGGTACGACCATGAAGATATCGCAGCTGTAATAAACATCGGAAAGGCATGCGTTGGCATCTCTTTCGTCGCTGAGGATGATGTTCATGCCGATATCGTCTTTGCCGGATTCTGCGCCCGGTGCGATGGATTCAAAAGCCACACGCTGGATGTTCGGCGTGTAGCCGTATTCGCGGCAGAACCGATAGACGAAATCCACATCGTAGCCGCTGTCACCATCTTCGTTGACATAAGAAAACGGTTCGTATCCGCCTTCACAGGCAATGGTCAGCTCGCCGTTTTCGCCGGTGAAGCCGCCTTGCTCGGTTTTGCTGGTTTCCGCGTCAAAATTCTTGACCCAGTAAGTGTACATTTCGTCGAGCATACCGTCTCCGTTCGAGCCGTGGTTAGCGATAAACTCGTTGACCTGCGCCAAGAGTTTTTCCTGTTTTTCATTGTTGCCGATGATGACAGCCGCTTCGCAAAGCCCGGCACTTTCTTTCATGGCCGCAAGCTCGGGATGCGCTGCCGCTGTAGCATAGTAGCCGACTTCCTCGATGAGGTAAGCGTCGATTTTCTGCGAATTCAAGGCCAGAATCATGTCCTGCGGCATGGTGAAATACTGGATTTCCGCATCCGGACATTTGTCCGCGATATGCGTTTCATAAAGGCAGCCGGTCTGCACGCCGATCTTTTTTCCGTTGAGGTCGGCAATGGTCTGATATTCCGCTGCGTAGGCAGTGGACAGGGTGTCGGTAAGCAGCAGACCGATCACAAACAGCACCAGAAGGATGGATGCATAGTTCTTCGTTATTTTGCTTTTTTTCATATGTTTATGCTTCCTCCCATCTGAAATTGATTTGAATCAGGTTATTGTAAATGCCGAAAGGCGGCTCGACGATCTGGTCGAGCACATCGGTGGTCGGCTCCTCAAGCATTTCCAGGAACAATTCATTGTCCGAATCTTTCGGATCATGATGCTCACCTTGGTAGCGGATGCTGAGTGTGAGCAGGTCGAGCTTCTCTGAATAGTCGACGCGAACCAGAACCTGCGGCTCGTCCGTCATTTCCATGATATTATTGACCACGATTTCTTCGAGTGCGATTTGCAGGTCACTGATTCGCTCGTTTTCAATTAAGAGCTTTTCGGCGTACTGCTGCAGCTCGTCATAAGCCTCGGTAAAGTCGTAATCGACGGTTTCAATCTTATAAGTCAGCGAAGTGAGGCGCTTGATAAACTTAATGGTATTCGGTTTTTGCGGGTGCTCGAAAATCTCTTTCGGAGTCCCTTCTTCGTAGATGCCGCCCTCGTCCATGAAAAGCACGCGGCTCGCGATTTTCCTTGCAAAATCCATTTCGTGGGTCACGATCATCATCGTGATGCCGGATTTCGCCAGCATGCGGATAACTGCCTGAACCTCTCCAATCATACCGGGATCCAGAGCACTGGTCGGCTCGTCGAAGAGGATGATGTCCGGATCCATGGCGAGCGTTCTGGCTATGGCGATACGCTGCTGCTGTCCGCCCGAAAGGTCCTCCGGATAATTGAAGGCCTTGGAATTGAGGCCGACGGTATTCAAGAGGGACATTGCCTTGTCATAGGCTTCCTGCCGGGAACGGCCGAGCAGGGTAATCTGCGGATTCATGATGTTTTCGATGACCGTCAGATGTCCGAACAGATTAAAGGACTGGAATACCATGCCCATTTTTTTGCGAATCTCGTTGAGATCGCAGCTGCCGTCGTTAATGACTTGTCCATCTACGATAATCTCCCCGGAAGTCGGCGGTTCCAGCATGTTGATGCACCGCAAAAGGGTGGACTTGCCGGTGCCGGAAGGCCCGATTACGGAAATCACATCGCCGGAATTGATGGTAACATTGACATCTTCCAAGGGGGTAATGTCTTCATATTCTTTTCTTAAGTGTCTGAGTTCGATCATTTTGTCTATAGTGCTCCTTCCCTGTCGATTGATGCTTTCTGAGTCAGAACATCACAAAAAGCCCAGAGTGAATCTGAGCTGTATTCAACTCCTAATCTGTAGCCTTATTTCGTCCAGTATACAACAGAATTCGACGTTTCGCAATGAAAAATTCGAATATGCCTTCTAAAAACATCCTTGCCACAGAAAGCCTTTCCGAGTATACTTAAAGTAAGAAGCACGGGCGGAAATGCACTCACACGGCCGCCGCACGAAGCACAAAGAGGGAAACAGGAGGCGGAGACAAAATGAAGATTATAATGATGACAGGAAGTGCGCACAAGAACGGCACATCTGCGTATTTAGCAGAGCACTTCATGCGCGGCGCGAAGGAAGCGGGACATGAAGTTTCAAGATTTGACACGGCATTTATGGACATACATCCGTGCATCGGCTGCGACCACTGCCGCAGAAAGGACGGCGTGTGCGTATATCAGGATGACATGAACCAAATCAATCCGGTGCTGAAAGAAGCCGATGCGGTGGTTTTTGTTTCGCCGATTTACTATTACGACATCAATGCGCAGCTGAAAACAGCGATTGACCGCTTTTACGCAAGCAATGCGCAGATTCAGACCCCGAAGAAGGCAGCCCTGCTTTTAACCAGTGGGGATGCGGAATGGGATGTGACGGCAGGCGCAATCGGAACCTATAAGGGCATTTGCGGATATCTCGGCTGGTCGGACGCAGGCATTATCGCGGCAGGAGGATGCGGAGTACTCGAGGAAATCAAGCAGACGGAATTCCCACAGAAGGCATATTTGCTCGGAAAAAATTTTGGAGCGTAAAAGTCTTGGCACACAATTTGCATTTACTTGTTTCAAATAACTTCACAAGGAGGAAAAAAGTAATGCTGAATCATAAGTTTGACATTGATGCAATCCCGGGAGAAAGATGGTTTCCAAAAGAGACAAGTTTTACGGAAGACATGAATGAATACTGGGGAGACTGGGGAGTCTGCTCTGAGGTGGACACACTGAAGGCTGTTCTGATGCGCAGACCCGGCAAAGAAATCGAAAAATTCGATGCGCAGGCGGTGCGCTTTTCTGATGAACCGATTGATGTGGAGCTGATCAGAAAGCAACATGACGCTGTTGCGAAGATCTATACGGATTTTGGCGCGAAGGTATACTATGTTGAGGAACAGAGAGAGGACAGACCGAATGCGATTTTCTGCAGAGACCTGGTGTTTATGACGCCGGAAGGCGCGATTTTAGCAAGACCGGGCATGGCGGCAAGAAGAGGTGAAGAACGCTATGTCGCGCAGACACTTGCAAAAATCGGCGTTCCAATTGTGGCAACAGTCACAGGAGACGGTATTTTCGAAGGAGCATGCGGAATGTGGGTAGACCGCCATACTGCAATTCTTTCAACGGGTTCAAGATGCAACGCAAGTGGCTATGCACAGGTGAAATACCAGCTTGAACGCATGGGAGTTGAGGTTTATCATATGCAGCAGCCTTACAGCAATATCCATATTGATGGGCTGATGAATGCAATCAGCGATGATATGGTTCTGGTTCATGCCGGTCAGGTACCGTATGACATTATCGATATGCTGAAAAAGAAAGGATATAAGATTCTTGAGGCACCGTCCAGAACGGAAGTCAGAGAGACATTCGGCATCAATTTTGTGACGCTGGAACCGGGACATATCGTAATGCCTGCGGGAAATCCGAGGACGCAGGAGCTTCTTGAGAAAAACGGTGTAAAGGTTGAAACGCCTGACATTTCAGAGATTATGAAGGGCAGAGGGGCTTTGCACTGCATTACGGCATACCTGAAACGCGGATAGGATAGAATATAAGAGAGGAATCGATGATCAGAAGATATGTGGAGCAGCTGCTCAGTATTTACAATTACATCGACGGCATTCTGGTGACAGACAGCAAAGGCTATATCGAGTATTTTGCGACTTACAGACCGGATGTAAACAAATTAAAGGAAAAGAACATCCTGCATAAGCATATCACTGAGGTCTATCCGGAACTGACGGAAGAGACGAGCAGCATTATGAGGGTTTTGCGGAGCGGGGAATCGATTTCCAACGAATATCAGACGCTGAAAACCTATGACGGACAGAGCATTCGTGCGATTAACACGACGATGCCGATTAAGGAAAACAACCGAATCATAGGGGCAGTGGATGTTTCGCGTTACATTGATTCTCCGTACCGCAGACAGGACATTACGCTGGAGTCCAAGGAATTCAAGGCAAACAGCGGTGGACTTTATACCGTTGACGATATTATTACGGTGTCACCGCAGATGGAAGACATCAAGCAGAGAATTCCGCTGATTGCGGATACGGACTCGTCGGTGCTGATTTACGGTGAGACGGGAACGGGCAAGGAACTTGTGGCGGAATCCATTCACACGGCAAGCAAGCGCGCGGGAAGGCGTTTTGTGGCGCAAAACTGCGCGGCAATACCGGGCAATCTTCTCGAAAGTATCTTGTTCGGTACGAAGAAGGGCAGTTACACCGGAGCGGAAAACAAGCCCGGACTGTTCGAAATTGCAAACGGCGGGACTTTGTTCCTGGATGAAATCAACTCAATGGAGATGAATGTGCAGGCAAAGATTCTGAAGGCAATCGAAGAAAAACAGGTCGTGCGTCTGGGTGGTTATGAGCCAATCAAAACCGACATCAAAGTAATTTCAGCGGTCAACGAACGCCCGATGGACTGCGTGAAAGCAGGGAAACTGCGAGAGGATCTTTTTTACCGCTTGAGTGTGGTGCAGGTAAACATTCCGCCGCTCAGAGAGCGCAGAGACGACATTTTATATATGGCAAGCCGCTTTATCGAAGCTTACAATCAAAGCATGCATCGGGATATTATGGGGCTTGATGAGCAGGTTGAAGAACTGTTTCGCAGCTATGCGTGGCCGGGCAATGTCCGCGAACTGAAAAACATCATCGAAGGGGCGTTTAATGTGGCGTCCACGCGTTTTATTCAGAAAAAAGACCTGCCGGAGTATTTGGCAAATCCCGTATGGCTTGAAGTTCCGCGGGAAGCGACCGAAGCCTTGGCAGCAGGACGCGTGAAGGCCGGAGAAGGGGCAGGAAATGCATTTGCTGCGGAAGAAAGCGATACGAAGCGTTTCGGTGAATCGGAATGGGCTGAGGACATTTCCTTTGCCGGAAAGACGCTGAATCAGACCTTAGCAGAAGTAGAAGAAAGAATGATCCGAAATGCGCTTCGGGAGGCGGACAGTCTTGCGGGCGCAGCGCGGCTTTTAGGAATCACAAAGCAAAACCTTCATTACAAGCTCACAAAGTATAAAATAAAATAGGTAAACAAGAAGAAAGTACGCTGTAAAAAAATCTTTACTAAATAGTAAAAAAATTATTACGGCGTACTGTTTTTTTTACCGAAACTCGTGTAAACGTAAAGAAGTTGTAGGGAATTTGCGGCGGCATATCGAAAATAAGCGAAAATAAGCGAAAAAAATTTTGGCATATTTATTGCTTTATAGTTATGCAAGAAGTATCAGAAGAAAAGACAGGAGGTTTAATTATGAATGAAAAGGTGAGAGACATCGACGCCCTTGCCGGTGAAAGATGGTTTCCTCTGGAAACAAGTATTGTTGATGATATGAAAAATCTTTGGGGAGACTGGGGCGTTTGCTCCGAGGTTGACACTTTGAGAGATGTCATTATGAGACGTCCGGGTAAAGAGATCGAAAACTTCGACTGGGAAGCGGCGCGCTTCAAGGCTCCGATCGACCCGGAAAAATTCAGAAAGCAGCATGACGGATTGGCGCAGGTTTACAAAGACCACGGCGTGAGAGTGCATTATATTGAAGAGCAGAGAGAGGACAGACCAAACGCGTTGTTCTGCAGAGACCTTTTGCTGATGACACCGGAAGGCGCAATCGTAACCAGACCGGCGATGGAGGCCAGAAGAGGGGAAGAACGCTACATGGCAAAGGCTTTGGCAGAGCTTGGAGTTCCGATTATCCGTACGATATGCGGTGATGCAACCTTTGAAGGTGCGATGGGCCTTTGGATTGACAGACACACGATTGTGCTGGCATCCGGCGTACGTACAAACCGCAGCGGTTATGAGATGGTAGAACAGGAACTGCGCCGCATGGGCGTGACTGACATTCTGCACATGCAGATCCCTTACGGACATGCACACATTGACGGACTGCTGAATATGGCCAGCCACGATGTCGCGATGATTCACGCATCTCAGGTTCCTTACGATGTATGCGATGCGCTGAAGAAAAAAGGCATTAAGCTTCTGGAATGCCCGTCCAGAATCGAAGCAAAGGAATCCTTCGCGATTAACTTCGTCGCAATCGAACCGGGAACGATCGCAATGCCTGCGGGAAATCCTCGTTCCCAGGAACTTTTGGAAAAGAACGGAATTAAAGTTATTCCTGTTGAGTTTGATGAAATCATGAAAGGCTTCGGTGCAATTCACTGCTGTACCGCATTCCTGAAGCGCGGATAAGGAGGAAAAGCGATGGAACTTTACGAAAAATTGAAAGCAGAAATTTCCCTGGACAATATTTACAAAGACATGGCTTACCTGATCGATGAGGTGGGCGAACGCCTTTCAGGCTCCAAGGAAATGGAAAAAGCAACGGAATATATATGCAAAAGACTGAACGAAAATATCGGAGAAGGCAGAATCGACCACTTTCCGATGTACATGAGCTATCCGGGAGAAGCGAGCCTCAGCGTCCTCAGCCCGAAAACCTATGAAATCCCGGCAAGACCTGTCTGCCACATCGATTCGACTCCGGCGGAAGGCCTTGAAGGTGAAGTACTCTATCTGGGAACCGGCGGTTACGACCGTTACGAAGGCGTTGACGCAAGGGGCAAAATCATTCTCACGGACATGAACTGGAGTCCGGCACGTCCGGAAAAAGCAAGAATTGCCCAAGAGATGGGCGCAAAAGCTCTCATCATCATGAACTGGGGTGCTTCGGACAGCGACCTGATTCAGATGGGCGCGGTAAAAACCCAGTGGGGCAACCCGACACCGGAAAACGAGAACGAAATTCTTCACATAACGACAATCAGCATCTCCAGAAAAGAGGGAGAAGCACTGCAGGCGCTTTGCGAGCAGGGAAAAGTCACCGTAAACATCAAGGCAAACGCAAGCCGCGAATGGATTACAGCAAGTCAGCCAATCGGAAGAGTGCGCGGCGGCAAGTCTAACGGCGAATACATTTTGATGGGAAGCCATGTTGACGCATGGGGAAAATCCGCTATCTGCAATGCATCGGGAGACGCTTTGAACCTGGAAATCGCGAGAATCTGCTATGAAAACCGCGCAGAAATGAAGCGTGATGTGGAATTTGTTTTCTGGGACGGACACGAAATCGCGGAAGGCGGCGGCTCGACATGGTACGCGGACCGCTACTGGCAGGATATGACGGAAAACTGCGTGGGCTATCTGAATTTGGATAATCTGGCAATTCAGGGAACGACGGTTCCGGGTGTGGAAGGACAACCGGAAATGAAGGATCTTTTGACAGAAGCTATTCAGGCGATCTTCGGTGAAGAGGGCGAATGGCATCAGGCGTACAAGGGCGGCGGAGATTCTTCCTTCTTCGGCGTAGGTGTACCATACGCATCCTTTGCGACGGAGTATACGGAGGAAAGGTTGAAAGAGCTGAATTACGCATTTTACAGCCCTTGGCTGCACACACCGAACGACACCATCGATAAAATCGACCGGGAGCTTTTGCAAAAACACGCGGAATACTTCCTCTATGTGATGAACAAACTCGCAAACAGCGATTTCGTCGGCTACAATATGAAGGCTTTGGCAGACGATGTGAAATGGCAGTGGGGCAAAGCAAAAGAAAATGCAGGAAAGGCACTTCCTTTGATTGCGGATCTTGACGACGTGGTTGAGAAATACGCATCGAAGATGGAGGCTTTACAGGCAATAAAGGAATCCGGAAAGGATGCGGAGCTGTTCAATGAGCTTGCGCTGGCATGCGAACGTCAGACCTCAATGTTCCGCTGCTACTCCGGAAAGTACGGACAGGATGCATGCGGATCGTACCTGACCGAGCAGCCGATTCCGGCTCTCGACCGGGCAATGCGTAAATACAACGCGGCTGAAGAAGGCTCCTATGACTATTACCTTTGGGAGACGGAGATTATGAGAATTGCCAATATGATTTTTGATGAACTGAACATCAGTTTAAAGTATATGCAGCTTGCAGGGAGATAGATCCCGGGAGGAAAGAAAAATGAATAAGAAGATATCAGGAAGAAGATGGGTGCTTGCGGCAGTTTTCGTAATCGGAATGCTGGCGTTCACAGGCATGGCTTTCGCAGAAGGAGAGGATGCGCCGATTCACTACGGTGTTTTATCTTTGGTTGTGCCATTAATTGCTATCGTTTTGTCATTTATTACCAGACAAGTAATTCTTTCGCTGGCAACTGCGGTGTTCGTGGGTGCAGTGATTTTAAACGGCGGAAATGTTTTCCATGGTTTCCTCAGAATGTGTGACCAATACATCGTCGGCACGGTGACGGATAGCTGGAATGTAACCTTAATGCTGTTCATCCTTTCAGTCGGAGGACTGATTGCGGTTATGGCGCGCATGGGCGGCACACAGGCGATGGCACTGGCTATGGCAAAAAAATCCAAAAACACAAAACACGCTTTGGTTGTAACCTGGATTATGGGTATTATCATATTCTTTGAGGATATGGCAAACTCCTTAATCGTAGGTCCTACGATGAGACCGGTAACGGACGAGCTTCGGATTTCCAGAGAAAAACTTTCCTATGTTATCGACTCGACGGCAGGTCCTGTAACCGATATGGCATTCATTTCATCATGGGTTGCTTATGAAATCGGTATGATCGGCATCGCGCTGACAACAGCAGGTCTTGCGGTTGAAAACACTTACGGCATTTTCCTTGAGACGGTTCCGTATCGTTTCTATAACATCTTTGCGATTGCTTTGGTAATTATTATCATTTTAACGCAAAAAGACTACGGTCCGATGTACGCGGCTGAAAAACGTGCCCGCCTTTCCGGCAATCTGGTAAATGAAGGCTCGACTCCGATGATGAGCAAAGAGCTTGATGCCATGAATGTAAAGGAAGGCACACCACTTCGTATCTGCAATGCAGTCGTACCAATTGTAACTTTTATTGTGATTACTCTTTTTGCGATGTATTACACAGGCGGTGGTTTTGACAATACATTCAGCATCGAAACCATCAAAAATGCCTTTGGTGACTGCGATTCCGCTTCAAGTATTTTCTATGCGGTTATCATTGCTTCCGTTGTCAGCATTGTGATGGCTGTAGCTCAAAAAATTATGACACTTAGAGAAGCAATTGATGTTTGGATGAACGGCTGCAAAGAGCTGCTTTTGACAGTTACGATTCTGCTGTTTGCATGGACATCCGGCAGCATCATGTCCGAACTCGGCACAGGTGCTTATATCGCTGAACTGGTTGGCGACACAGTTCCGGGAGTGATTCTTCCGGTTATCATCTTCGCGGTTTCCTGCCTGGTTTCCTTCTCAACAGGAACCTCCTACGGCACGACTGCAATCATGATTCCGATTGCCTTCCCTCTGGCTATGGGCATAAACGGCGGCGTTCTGGATTCTTATGCTGTTCTGACTATCGCAGCAGTAACATGCGGCGCAATCTTCGGCGACCACTGCTCACCAATCTCTGATACGACAATCATGTCCTCCATGGGATCGGCGGCAGACCTTATGGACCATGTTCGTACACAGATTCCGTATGCGGTTACGGCAGCAATTGTTGCAGCGGTATGCGGCTTCATTCCGGCGGCTCTCGGCGTTTCGGCATGGATCTGTCTTCCAATCGGTATCGTTGTTCTGTACTTGGTTGTAAGATTCCTCGGAAAGAGCACGAACGAAGAAGACCTGAAGAAAGAAGCTGCGCAGGAAGCGGCAGCGTAAGGCAGTGCGCAGAGCGCTGACTGACCTTGCGGACGCCGCAGGTGCTTGCTCGAAAATAGAACAATCAAATACGATTAAGGCAAACATAATCAACTCCAAAGTTCATTAACTTTGGAGTTAATTATGTTAAGTAGAAAGCTACAAGTAAAAGCTGTTCTCGGCGCGTCTGCCGCCGTACATGGCTTCCAGCTCTTCTTTATGATAAAGCAAACCTGTGTCCGTAAAGAGTTTCGCTCCCTGCGGGCATTTTTTTATGCAGGCACAGCATTTGATGCAGATGCCGGGCGTCCTAGTGCAGTCATTCTTATCAATCGCGCCCATCGGACACACCTCGGCACAGAATCCGCATTGGGTGCAGGCTTTGGTTGTAACCGGTTTTACTTTGCGAATGTCGATGGAATCCCCATGACGGTCGCGAGGCTGATAATAAGCGGCATTCGGGTCACCGTCAACTTCAACCGGATTGATAGGCTGACAGAACGCAACCGATTTTACCATCTTTCCAAAGACGGAAAGCGCAAAGTTTTCGGCATCTTTTAAGTCATTTTCGTCCGGTCTGCCGCCGCCGAGCGTGGTTGAGAAGGAATGCTCGCACGAAAAAGCAGCGGCTGCAATCGTGTGAAATTCATGTGCTTCCAAGAGGCTGCAAAGCTCGGCAAGGGAATTGTCAAAAGCACGGTTGCCGAAAGTGACAATCGGTATGGCATAAGCCCCGCCTCCGGTTATGGTATTTAAGTAGTTTAGCAGAAGATTCGGAAGCCTGCCCGCATAAGTCGGACATCCGAAAACCACCAAATCCGTTGCGGTTAATGACGGAAACCCTTCGCGTTCCGGCGGCAGGGTGAAATCATATTCGGTGACCTCCACACCACAGCTTGCGGCGAGGCAGTCTGCAACCGTTCTCACGATTTTTTCGGTCGTGCCGGTCGCACTGAAAAAAATTTTCCATACTTTTTTAATTTCCATGATTATGCATCCTTTCTCAGCATATATCGGCGGGAAGCCGTTTTTCGACCGTATAGGCCAGTATTCCGATCAATATTCCACCGATTAATCCCGTAAAGAGAAGAATCGTAAAATAGCTCATGAGACTTGCAGTGGAAACGATCATGCATGCGGCAATGAGCTGCCCGAAATTGTGAGCAACACCCCCCGCCATACTGACTCCCACCATGCTAAACAGGCCCGTGCGTTTCAGAAGATACATGACGGTGAGACTGAGTATGCCGCCGGCAAAGGAATAAATCATACCGAAGACACCGCTGAACAGAAGCCCGGCCATCACAATTCGAGCACAGTTTATTGAAAATGCACGGCGAAACCCCATGCGATAAAGTGCGATAATGATGACAAGGTTTGCTATGCCGAGTTTTACGCCCGGGATGGGAATGGGAATGGGGATCAGGACCTCGACATAGGAGAATATTAATGCAAGTGCTGCGAACATTGCGGAGAAAGCAAGCTCTTTCATTCTTGTATCAGCCCGAGATGACATCGACATCACCTCCTTCGGGATTGTTCTTTCCGGCCTTGATTTCGACGATGACTCTGTTGGGAAGACAGGCGATGCTGTCCTTTGTATGAGAAATCGTACCGGTCTGCACGCAGACCTGATTTTTGCAGGTGGAAGAAGTCATTGAAACTTTACCGTCTTTTATGGTAATATGATTAGAGTGGCCTGATTGCGTGACCTCAATTTCACGATCCTCGGCAAGCGGATATACACCGAAAACTTGACCGCCTGCTGTAACGACAACCTCATTGCCCTGACGGTCGAAGAAAGCGGCATGCCACGAAATGGCAAGGCCGAACACCACAATACATAAAAACAAAACAATATCTGCTTTTTTTATCATATAAAAACTCCTTATGAAAGGTTGGAATATCCATGAACTTTAATAAAAAAACAATTCGCCGCATGCTCACACGGATGTGCACTCTGACGATATGTCTAATCCTTATTATAACACAAACGGCATGCACCGCCAATGAAAAAACAAACGGAAATACCGGAGTGAGCAAAACGGGATTTTTCCTGGATACCTTGTGCAGCATCACGATTTTCGGCATATATGATTTGAGTGGAGAGCTCTTGGAGCTTTCGGAAGACGAACTTAATCAAAAACTTCTGCTGCTGATTACGGATGCCTTTAAACTTTGTGACAAGTATGAGAAGATGCTCAGCAAAACCATAGAAACATCGGATGTAGCCAGGATTAACGCAGCAGGCGGAAAAGCCGTAAAAGTCAGCGGTGAAACAGTTGAAGTAATCCGGAAAGGAATCCTGTACGGTGAAATGACGCAGGGTGCTTTTGACATTACCATCGGCAAAGCCACAGACCTTTGGGGTTTTCGTGAGGCCGAGGCCGGGGAAAGCACAGAATCCGGAATGGTGGGCAAAGTTCCGGAAAAGAGTGAACTTGCGGAAACGATGAAGCATGTGGATTATAGGAAGATAGAAATAAATGGCAGCAAAGTCAGACTGCTCGATCCTGAAATGGAAATTGACCTTGGGGGGATCGCAAAAGGATATATCGCGGACAAGGTGACACAGTTTCTTGAAGAGGCAGGCGTGACAAGTGCCATTGTTGACCTTGGCGGCAACATTGTTGCGATACGAGGGAAAGCAGGAGCACTGCTGAACGCAGAAGGAGAACCACTTGCATTCAAAGTGGGAATTAAAGACCCGCTCTCGGACAGCGGCGACATCATCGGAATCGTTTCCGCATACGACAAAACGGTTGTGACTTCCGGAACTTATGAAAGATACTTCGTTGAAGACGGAAAAAAATATCACCACATTCTCGACAGTAAAACAGGATTCCCTGCCGACACGGATGTACTTTCGGTAACGATAATTGCGGATAAGGGACACTCCGTGGACGGCGATGCGCTCTCAACGAGCTGTCTGGCATTGGGAATCGAAAAAGGCACGGCGTTAATCCAAAAAATCGATGGCGCAGAGGCGGTGTTTGTGGATACGGACGGAAACATTCACACCACCTCAAATGAAATCGCTTTTACGAAGGAATAGAAACGCACGCTGCACGCTCTGTTATGAGCGCCAAAGCTCGATAAGTCCTTTTATGAGCGGCTCAATCCTTTCCAGCGGCAGGCGGCTGTAGTAAAAAATCAAAGCACTGGTTTCCTGGTCGGTTATTTCGGACAGGGGAACCATTTGAAGACCGAGTGACTTTGCCTCTTCGCAAAGCTGCTCGGCTTTTTTTCTTGAACGGACTTTTACCGTGAGGTTGATGCCGGAGTGGGTATCTATCGGAGAAGCGACGCCGCCTCCGTGTGCGGAAAATGCCGACAGAGCCGCCTGAAGCTTCTGTGAATACAAACTCCGGAGCTTTCGGATTCCCGTGTAGTAATGGCCGTCCTCCATGAAAAATGCAAGCGTAAGCTGTTCCGCCTTAGAACAGGTCTGTGTATATTCATGCTTGATGGATCGGAATATCTGTGCCATCTTCTCCGGAAGCACCATGTACGAGATTTTTACAGCCGGAAAAAGGGTAGATGAGAAGGTTCCCAAATACACCACGCAGCTGCGATTGTCAAGGCCTTGGAGCGCAGGAACCGGCTTGCCGAAATAACGCAGCTCACTGTCGTAATCATCTTCAATTATAATGCTGTTGTTTTGCGCGGCCCAATCAAGCAGTTCGTATCTCCTGCCTACAGGCATTACAGCACCGGTAGGAAATTGGTTTGAAGGATTTACATACACTGCGGATTGTATATTCGCAGGAAGTTTTGCAATTTCAATTCCGTCAGAGGCAACCGGGATGTGAGAAATCGTAAAGCCCGCATCACGGAACATGCTTTGGACGGGGAGATAACCCGGCTCTTCCAGGCAGACTAAGCGCAGTCCCATTTTTATGAGAATTCTGGAAAGGTGGCTGGTGATCTGCTGTGTTCCGGCACCGATTACAATCTGTTCAGGACTTGCAGTAACACCGCGCGATGAATACAGATATTTTGAAATTTCGAAGCGCAGAATGGGTTCTCCCTGCGGGTCACTCTCGAAGAGAAGCTGGTCGGTGTAGTCATTAAAGACTCGGGCTGAGCATTTCTTCCACTTCACGAAGTCAAAACAACTCGGGTCACTTATATAGGCGGATGGCTCGAAAGTAAAACCGCTGATTTCCGAAAGCGGTGCAGAGACTTTCGCGTGTGACGGAGAGGGAGAAATTTCCGCAATATAATAGCCGGATTTTGGACGGCTGCTGATGTAGCCTTCAACAAGAAGCTGATTATAGGCGAGTTCGGCTGTAGTGATGCTGATGCCAAGGTCCTTCGACAAAGTGCGAAGGGAAGGAAGCTTTTCGCCGGATTTCATTTCTCCGGTGAGAATGCGTTGCTTAATTATGTCATACAACTGTAGGTATAAAAACTTCTCATTACTGTCATTTTGATTGATATAAATCGGTTTCATAATGTATATTTCCTCAAACTGTTCATATAAAAATAATTATTTTTGGATATTTTAATAATAACACATTGGATATATAATAGCAATATAAGAAGTGACAGAGAGGTGACAGAAATGAACAGAAATGAAAAAACTTATACAATCGTGATGACGGCAATGATGACGTGCCTGGTGCTTCTCACAACCTATACTTTCAAAATTCCGACGCCTTTCCAAGGGTATGTTCATTTGGGGGATGCAATGATTTTCCTGAGCGTGCTTGTCGTAGGAAGAAAGAACGGTGCTGTGGCGGCTGCATTTGGTTCGGCTCTTGCAGATCTCTTAGGCGGTTATGTGGCATTTGCACCATGGACCTTTGTAATCAAGGGACTTATGGCTTTGGTTATGGGATGGTTCATCGATTTTATGACAAAAAAACAGAGCAAATCTCTGAAAGTCTGCGGGGTACCGCTGATTGAAATCGTGGGTATGGTTATCGCAGGAGCGGTTATGGTTCTCGGATACGGCGTTGCGGATGCGGTCCTTGCGGGAAACATCATGACGGGAATCCTCAGCATGCCTGCAAACTGCGGACAGTTCGCAGCGGGAGTGGTAATTGCAAGTGTTCTTGCGGCGGCTCTCTACAAAACCCCGGCAAAGAAGTATTTCACATACAGACTGGATGAAGCAAGATAACAAATAATAAGGATACACAACAAAATCCGGCGGATTCACAAATCGGAAGCTGCCGGATTTTTAGTGGAATAAGATTTATTTCGTTCTGTTAGTTTTTCTTTAACTTTCCTTCAACAATCATACGTGCAATTTTTTCGGCACAATATGCAACGGCTGTAGCACAGTGGAAAGTTCCGTTGTGATCCATGTATCCCTGGTCACCTTCCGGTGTCTTCCAGTCATATACAGCACCCATGTTGTGAATCATTACTTCCGAGCATAAGATTCCGTCGTATTCTTTGCGGAAGTCTTCAACGAGCTCACGAATCATTTCGTGACATTTTTCATAATCACCGCCAAGATCGTTAATCGGTCTTCCGCAGCAAAGGCTGATTGCCCATGCAGCAGCGTTTAATGCACCGCAGGTTCCAAGGAGCGAGCATCCGCATCCGCCTGCAATGCCGAAGCAAGCCTGAAGCATATCTTCCGTAATTCCTAAATCAGGAAAAGCAGTATATAAACCGTTTAAGCAGCTCTGAATACAGTTGCCGTAATCCGTTTCCGTCTGGAAACCCACATCCATGGCTTTCTTCACGAGAGCTTCTTTTTCTTCATGAGATAATTTCGTATAATCCTGCATATCTATTCGCCTTCTTTCTTTTGCATTTACCGTTTTCGATATCATTCGCCTAAAACGGCGGATTGTAGCTACATTTTAATTTATACATACGCAAAAAACAAGCAAATCAAGAAAATAACAAGATAATTAGCAAACGGGTAGATTGTAATCAGGTTTTGGAAATGGTACTATAATCTCAGTTAAACGAAAAAAGATGCCATACGGGCATTTGAGAGGGAGGAAATAATATGAAGTTACTGGTTATCGGAGGTTCTGCGGGCGGTGCATCCACTGCGGCCAGAGTACGCAGATTGAATGAAGAAGCAGAAATTACGATTTTTGAAAAAGGCAGAGATGTATCGTTCTCCAACTGTTCACTCCCGTATTATACAGGCGGAGTTGTAGAGAGCAGTGAAGATTTGATTATGATGTTCCCGGAAGACTTCAAGGCAAAACACAATATTGATGTTTATACGCAGACAGAGGTTTTGAAGATTAACAGGGCAGAGAAAACAATTACCGTAAAAGATTTGAAAAACGGAGAAACAAGGAATGAAGCTTATGACAAGCTTGTACTCGCAACCGGGACGGAGCCGGTTATGCCGGGAAGTATTGAGGGCATTCATTCCCCGCATGTTTTTACAATTCGTAATGTGGTGGATATTGAACGGCTTCAGGCGAAACTTGACGAAGAAAGCACAAAAAACATTGCAGTAGTCGGCGGGGGATTTATCGGTGTGGAAGTTGCCGAGAACTTAAGAAAAATCGGAAAAGAAGTTACCCTGATAGAAGGCACGAAGCAAATATTGGCACCTTACGATTATGATATGGTGCAGATTCTGCACAAAGAACTGGACGACAACGGCATTACACTTCATGTTTCGGCGACGGTAACCGCCATAGAGAGCAAGCAGGTAAAGGCTGTAAAAGACGGAAAAGAATTTACGGTTGCCGCAGATGCTGTGGTTATGGCAGTCGGTGCAAGACCGAAGACCGAACTTGCAAAAGATGCCGGTCTTGAAATCGGAACCACGGGTGGAATTTGGGTTGATCACAACTACCGGACAAGCGATGCGGATATTTACGCAGTGGGAGATGCCATCGAATCCTATAATATGCTTGCACATGCGCCGGGCAGGATTGCACTTGCAGGCCCTACGCAGAGACAGGCACGTGCGGCGGCTGACCATATTTGCGGAATGTATAACACAAACAAGGGTTATATTGGTTCTTCCTGCATCAAAGTCTTCGGACAGAATGCGGCATGCACGGGACTTAACGAAAGAGAAGCCAAACGCCTTGGATATTCCTACGATTCTGTTATGATTTTCCCTATGGACAGAGTGGGTCTGATGCCGGGTGCAAACTATATGGTTTTCAAGCTGGTATTTGAGATTCCTACGGGACGAATTCTCGGCGCACAAGCAATCGGAACAGGCGAGTGCGATAAGCGCGTGGATGTAATTGCGGCCATGATTACAATGGGTGGCAGGCTTGAAGACTTGAAAGAACTGGAGCTCTGCTATGCACCGCCGTTCTCAACCGCAAAAGATGTTGTAAACTTAGCGGCATTGGTGGCACTTAATGTATTAAACGGACGAATCAAACAAGTCCATGTGGACAAAGTAAGAGAACTTGTTGAACAGGGTGCGTATATTATCGATGTCAGAGGAGCCGGTGAACTGAAAACGGGTCACCTTAAGGGGGCACATCATATTCCTCTTAATGAGCTCAGAGACAGACTGGATGAAATTCCAAGGGATATTCCGGTATACCTGCACTGCAGATCCAGCCAGCGCTCCTATTACGCAACCTGCACTTTGATCGAAAACGGTTTCACGAATGTGTACAATATCAGCGGATCTTTCCTCGGCATCAGTCTTTATGAGTATTTCAACGACAAAACACAAGGAAGAGAACCGATTGTGACACAATATAATTTTGAATAACTTATAAATTATGACTTGAGCCCCTTGCTGCTTCCGTGCGGCAGGGGGATTGTTTTCGATTTGTACAGGCTCACAAAGGTGTAAAAAATGTCAAAATAGCAAAAAAGTTAACAAAAATAGCAAAAAAATTAAATACATTTGTTTTTATTTTGTTAAAATGACAATAGATATAACAATATTTACATTTTTTAGGGGGATTGTTTTATACGACAATCTTGGTATTATCACTTATTTTATTTAGGAGGTTTTAGTTATGGCAGAAACCAAAAAGGCTGAACGTCTGCCTAATAAGTTTGAGGCTTGTTTACCGGTTCTCGTGCTGTTAGGCCTGATGGTAGCAAATTCCGTATTAGAGTGGGGAAATGACCCGCACTTATACGTATTGATGGCAGTTATTACCGTTGTGCTTGTTGCAAAACGCTGCGGCATATGCTATAAGGATATGTTAGCCGCAGGTTTCGACTCGCTTTTTCAGTCACTTGAAGCAATGTTCATTCTGTTATTCGTAGGATGCTTGGTTGGTACATTTGAATATGCCGGAACAATTCCTGCCCTTGTATATTACGGATTGAAGTTATTCACGCCGGCTATTTTCTTACCGGCAGTATGCTTGCTTTGCGCAATCGTAGCGATGGCATTGGGTTCCGCTTATACAGTAAGTGCAACATTAGGTATTGCGTTCCTGACAATCGGTGCAACCATGGGTGTTAACCCGGCACTCATCTGCGGTGCGGTTCTCTCCGGTGCTTGCACAGGCGACAAATTCTCCCCGTTATCCGATACAACAAACCTTGCGTCTGCATCTGCACAGACAGGATTATTTGACCACGTTAAGGCAATGATCGGAACCACATTCCCGACATTCCTTATCGGTTTCTTAATCTTCTGCGGAATTTCATTTGCAGGTGAAACAGGTGCTTACGATCCGGAACTCGTAGACGGATTATCCAATGCAATCAAGGATCACTTCCAGTACATGAGCCCTGTTCTGTTAATCCCTGTACTTGTTATCCTTGCAGTTTCCGTATTACAGATATCTGCAATTCCTGGTATCCTGCTCGTTGTATTAACAGCCGGTATCTTCATGGTTATCTTCCAGGGTGCAGGCTTCCCTGAATTCATTTCAGCGGCACACTACGGTTACTCCGCAGAAACAGGCAACGAATTAGCTGACCAGTTACTTAACAGAGGTGGAATGGATTCCATGCTGTGGACCATCAACATGGCATTGATCGCAATCGGTTTCGGCGGCATGTATGCTAGAGCAGGCTGTGTTGAATCCTTATTAGGAAACCTCATCAAGGATATCAGAACACCGTTCCAGATGGCTGTTGCGGTTATCTGTACCGCAATGTTCACAATCCTGACGATGTGCGACCAGTACTTAAGTTTAATCATTCCTGCAACCATGTACAAAGAAAAATTCGACGAACTCGGACTTTCCAGAAACATGTTGTCAAGATGTATGGAAGACGGCGGAACATTGTTCTCACCACTGGTTCCATGGTCAACTTGCGGTGTATACCACTCCGGCATGTTAGGTGTTCCTACATTATCATATTTACCGTACTGCTTCGTAAACATTTTGAACCCACTGATTTCCATGGGTACGGCAGCTATCGGCGGCAACATCCTGTATGCTGACGGTTCCAAGACCGGATTCTTCGGCGGCAAGGTAAAGAAAGGCCACTTCGTTGCGGCGGCTCCGGAAGAAGCACACGAAATCGCTATGAAGGCTCTGGAAGCAAAGAGAGCAAGCGGCGAATACAAGCAGATTAGTGCTTAATTTCTTTTTGCACAGACATATTTGTAAGCAAAGGGGAGGCAGAATGGTTTTTAAAGGAATTAATATGCGCGAAAGAAGCAAGCGAAAACGCATACTCATGTTTTTCGGCTGCCTTGGCATCACAGCTTTGGAAATTTGGCAGAAAAATTATTTTTTTGCCGTAGTGGCATTGATTTTAGCATTCTTTTGTATAGGATACAACAAGGAACACGTGATTTCGGAAGAGGGCGTGGATATTCGATATGTTTTCTTGGGAATACCATACAACTATCGCTGGACCTGGGATCAGATTACGGCAATGCGTCCCGACTATAAAAAGGCCAAACCGAACATCATGATGGAAATCGCAAAGGATGTGTCCGTAAGAGCCTTTGTTTTTACCCCTGAAGATGCGGTTAAAGTTATGGAGTTCGCTCAAAGAATGAATCCGGAGGCGTATGTCGACAGTCGTACGGAAGCAGAAAGAGAAGCCTACAAAGAAGAGCGCGACAGAATGATTGCCGAAAAACAAATGCAGATTCGCCGCCAGAAACAAGCCGAGAAAGCAAGAAAGAAAAAACACAAAAACAGATAAACCCAAAAAGAAAGCCGGTCATCCGCATGATTAATCAGCATTCGGAAACAACCGGCTTTTGTTGTACGTTTTGTTATTTTTCAAGTATGCCGCCTACGAGGAGGTAATATTCCGGTATACTGGTACCGTCAGACCACAGAATATCGAATCCGAAGCAGTCTTTAACCATCTTTACGGCAAGCATCCCGAGGGATTCAAGTGCGTAGCGCATCTTATCCGGATGAACGCAAGGGTGACCACTAAGGCGTGCACACTTTTTGCACAATGTGCATTCTTGTGCAGCAAGGGCTTTGCTGCCGGGGCAGACTTCCTCCATGGCGAGCATTTCTTCATCGTGGATTTTTTTCTCTGCAAAAAGACGGTCTTGCGCTTCCGCTACCGTTGAGGCGCCTTCGTTTGAAATGCGGTCGACGATGAAATGAAAGCGTGAAAACTGCAGCCAATAGTCTTTGGGATCGAAATTGAAGTCCGGGCACGCCCATGTTTCGCCAAAGCCCGGGCATTGCGAGCATTTGCGATAGGTTTCGTCGTAGTTGTAATATTTGTCAAGCATTTCGTCTACATCAAGATATGTTTCAAAGCGTTCTTTATAATACATTGGATGCCTCCTATTCTTTCGCATTGAAAAGTCTGAATTTTTTCCAAAATACGAGGCCCAAAGCCACCGCAGCGGCAGCAAACCGTATGGAAATGATGTAGAAGGTTGGGCAGTCCTCAACATACTTTGTAAGGGGGTAACTGAGTCCCCATAGAATTGCTGCAATAACAAGTCCGGTAAATGCTACGCCTTCAGACGGCCGATGTTTTTTACTTGTCATTTTTTGAATCTCCTTTTAGTGCTATCAGTGCCAGCTGCACACCGACACCCTTCATCGAAAAGTTTATATGAAAATTGGTTCGTACATCCTCTTGATAAACATCAAGCTGAGGCGAAGTCGGAATCAGATCGTGCAAAACGCTCAATGTATCCGAGCCGTCAGAGAAGTTTAAAGAGGAAAAATATGTGAAAATATCTGATGAACGGTTCATCGTATATTTCATTACGGAATAAATGCCCGGCGGCAGATTCAGGTTGAAGCTGAAGTCTATCTCGTCCTTGAATTCATTTAACACCGTTCGCACCTGGTGCAGCGACGAGTCCTTTTTGCAAAGGCTTTGGATGCTGTCGTTGTAATTATAGACAATTACAGCAAATGCTGCAGGCACCGTATCATTGATGCGAATGACACAATAGTGCTTACCCCAGCAGATAATGTCGCCATGCACAAAGGAGGCTGCCTGATATACATAGAAAGATGACTTTTTGATTGCGTTTGATGTTACAAGCGACGGAAGACCCTTCAGAAGAGTTCCATCCTGCTCTCTGTCTCGCAGCCGAAGTGTCAGCCACGGGTCGGATGAGCGCAAAAGCTGGCTCAACACATAAATCGGAGCTGCAATTGTATCGTTTCCGTAGGATATAAACGGCTGTGCATTGATTGTTACTGCTTGCTTCAGCACAACCGAAAACCCGGCGGCAGTGAGCATCATGCGCAGTCGATCGACCTCCGTGGAAGAGTCCGTGGGATAAAACAAAAGGGTTACCCTGGACGGATGCAGACAGTCCAGTATATGAAAAAGATTAAATTTCATCTCCCGAAAATCTTCCAGGGTGATTTGAATGTTTAATTTATAGTCAATGAAGGTAATGGGTTTGCCGCTTCTGTCGACATTTATCTCCAGCTTCAGGCTGTTCACCACGGAAGAACTGTTCTTCTGTGAGTTCAAAGAAGACAAAGTAGACTTAATCAAATATGTGGCTTTGTTGGCAGAAATCGGGGTAATGATTTCGGGACGCAGTTCGCTCTTGACCATAGGCTTGAAATGTGCACGGTGCTCTTCCGGCGTCCGCTTAAACCATTTATAAAAATATTTTTCGTAATACGCAGTGGTTGAAAATCCGACATCTCTGGCAATCTGGCTGATTTTCTTGTTTGTGTCAAGCAGCTGAATTTCCGACCATTCCACGCGTGCAAAGCACAGAAATTCACGGAAATTCATGCCGGTGCAGTCTTTGATGATATGCGAAATGTAAAATTCGCTGAGGTGTTCCATCGACGCCAAATCTTCCAGCGTGATTTTTTCGGCATAATACTGATAAATATATGTAATAATTCGGCTGATGCGCTCGGTTGTGGTTTGGTCACCGTTTTCAAAATTGATGACAACATCGTTTTCAAACGCAAATAGATTGAAGTACTTGTCCAAATACTTGATGATGTCAACGATGAGATAAGTACACTCGCTTTTGTAGTTGAAACTCTTAATCTCGTATGCGAGCAGGATCTGCAGAAGCTTTTCGCGCAGATTGTCGTGCCGCTTCGTCGTCGGCTTGTTGGAATAGGTACGATAGCAGGCTTTGCTGAGCGACGGAAAATACTGCGAAAAATAATGCGTGCTGATCTGAATCAGTGCAACGATATTTTCTTTGCCGGTTGAGGTCAGGCTGTGTACTTCATGACCTGCATTGGTAAAAATATCGCCTTCCTTCAATGTGTAATGGCAGTACCCGTTTTTCAGTGTCACTTCTCCTTTCAGGACATAGACAAACTCAATATCCTGATGGTAGTGCAGCGGATACTCTTCTATTGACGCAATCGTAATATTGATCGGGAAATCATCCTGATAAGTAATTTTTTCAAATAACATGCTGATACCTACCTTGCAATATTCACAACAATATCATCCCATAGAAAAATTATATAATGAAACCCACCCCAAAAGTAATAAGAATAATTAGATTTTATAGCAAAATAATTATATTTTCAGACAATGTAATAGTTGTAATTAACTTTGCGGGACATTAAAATATGGTGTAAGAGTAAAAGTTCAATATGGGACAGCCTGCGGGAATGCAGGACGAATTCAAAATACAAAGGAAAATCAGGAGGTATAATCATGAGTAATGCAAGAGTATGTGTAATCACGGGAGCATCCGGCGGTATCGGTACGGAAGTTGTAAAAAAATATTACAATAACGGCTATGATGTAGTCATGCTCGACATTAACGAAGACACACTTAAGAAATTGATGGAGAAGGAAAACCTGGATCCTACAAGAGTTATCTATAAGGTACTAGATGTTTCCAGTGAACAGCAGGTAATCGATACAATCGCTGCAATCAAAGAAGAAAAAGGTAAGATTGACGTTCTGGTAAATACTGCGGGAATCATAGGAAAATATGATGAAACGATTGATTACAGCTTTGAAATATTCAGAAAAATTTATGAAATCAATGTATTTGGTACTTTCCTTATGATGAAGTACACCCTCCCTATCATGCTTGAACAGGGAAAAGGTGCAATCGTAAACTTCGGTTCCTGCTCCGGCATGACGGGATACACTTCCGAAATCGGATACGGCTCCAGCAAATGGGCGGTTATCGGCATGACGAAGAATGTTGCAAATGAATATGCACGCCGCGGCATTCGAGCAAATTCCATTTCTCCGGGATGGGTTAATACGGATATGCTCAAACAGTCACTTGAGGAATATAAGGAAACAGGTGACACTGTGAACTTCGGATGCATCGGTCGTCCGGGTGAACCAAGCGAAATGGCAGATGCTGTTTATTATCTCAGCTCTGACGAAGCGTCCTTCGTAAACGGAATCAACCTTCTCGTAGACGGCGGTAAGATGCTCGACTAATTCAATGTTTAAATAATAGGGGGAAAACGAAATGTTAAATGAAAGACTGCAAAAAATGAGAACGAAACTGTGGAACTCCAGACCTTGCATCACAGCGGAGAGACTTGTTTTGGCAACAGAAGCATATCAGAAATTTGCGGGGGACGCAATTCCGATCTTCCGCGCGGAAGTTGTAAAATACATCATGGAGCACATGACGACTTTGATCATGGAAGATGAACTCATCGTCGGCACTCCAACCAATAAATACAGAGGCGCAAACCTTCATCCGGAATTCCAATCCAGCTCCTGGTATATCAGCGATATCGATGATTTTCCGGTAAGAACGAAGGATCCGTATGACATCTCGCCGGAAGACAGAGAACTGATTCTCAAAACACTCCCGTATTGGGAAGGCAAGTCCATGGAAGATATGTCCAAGACTGCGCTTCCGCCGCATACGGAAGAATGCATCCGGGACGATATTATTACGGTCGGTCTCAGAAACGGTGTTTCCGGTGAAACAACCTGCGACCACGAAAAAATCCTTACGGTAGGTCTTAAGGGCTATATGGATGAATGCCGCGAGAACATTGCAAAAACTCCGGGAACAAGCAAGGAAGACCAGGAAAAGATTAATTACTGGAAGGCATGCATCATCCAGTGCGAAGGTCTGATTATCTATGCACACAGAATGGCAGAAGAAGCAGAAAGACAGGCTGCTTGCTGCACAGACGAAAAGCGTAAGAAAGAACTCCTTACAATTGCCGAAAACTGCAGAGTTGTTCCGGAACTTCCGCCGCAGAGTTTCCAGCAGGCATTACAGTCTATCTGGTTCGTACATGTATATTTCCACATCGAAGTATGTACAACCGCTAACGGTTTCGGAAGATTCGACCAGTACATGTGGCCTTATTACAAGAAAGATGTAATCGACGAAAAGAACATCACGCAGGATGAGGCACTTGAAATGCTCGAATGCTTCTACCTTAAGGCATGCGAGGTATTTGAAGTAAGAGATAAATGGTATGCGACATCCTTCGCAGGCTACCCGATGTGGGAAATCCTCATCGTCGGCGGACAGACCCGTGACGGCAAAGACGCTACAAACGAGTTATCCTACCTCTGCCTGGAAGCTGCAAACCAGCTCAAAACAACGCAGCCGGTAATGGCAGTCAGAGTTTGGGATGGAACTCCGGAAGAACTTGTACGCAAGGGCTGCAAGATGATTCAGGAAGGACAGGCAAATCCGGGCTTCTTTAATGACTATGCAGCTATGCAGATGACGCAGGGCAAGGGCTGTACGATTGAAGAGGCAAGAGACTGGACAATCGTTGGCTGCATCCAGCCGGGACCGGGAGGCGGAACGACAGACGGTTCCCCTGACGCAGGTTATGTCAACATGGGCAAAATGCTCGAATTCGTTCTCCACAACGGTGTTGATCCGTCAACAGGTAAGCTTATGGGACTTCAGACAGGAGACCCGAGAGACTTCAAGAACATCGAAGAGTTTAAAGATGCGTTAAAGAAACAGATCCTTCATCACTACAAACTTGTAACCGAAGGCTATAAGATTATGCAGAGCATGCATATGCTCAGATTCCCGGTTATCTTCGCATCCATGGTTACGAAGGGCTGTGTGGAAAGCGGCAGATCCGTTCAGGAGGGCGGTGCAAAGTACAGCACTGCGGGCCTTTACATCACAGGTGCAGCCAATATGGCAGACTCAATTGAAGCAATTCAGAAGTGCGTATTCGAAGATAAGGACATCACAATGGATGAACTCATCAAAGCACTTGATAATAATTTTGAAGGCGAAGAACGTATGCGCCAGCTTCTTTTGAACAAACCTGAAAAATTCGGAAACGACAAAGCTCATGTAGACGGAATTTACAGAGAAATGATGCACTTCATCGCAGACAATGTTCAGACATGGCCGGACGCAAGAGGCGGCTGGTTCTCGTTCAATGTTCACTCACAGACCGTAAACGTATCACACGGTGCGGTATGCGGTGCAACGCCTGACGGAAGACTTGCAGGAGAACCTTTCTGCGATAACGCTTCACCAATGATGGGACGCGATAAGAGTGGTCCTACCGCAACGGTTAAGTCCGTAGCATCCATGGGACAGGAAGCATTCCACGACGGTGCATTGTTCAACCTTCGTTTCGACCCGAAGGGCGTTGAAGGCGAAAAAGGTCTGGAAAGCATTGAAGGCGTAATCAGAACCTATTTCGACCACGGCGGCGAACACATTCAGATCAACGTTGTTGATACAGAAACACTCAAGGATGCACAGAAACATCCTGAAAACTATAAAGGGCTGATGGTTCGTGTAGCAGGCTACATGGCTTACTTCACCGAGCTCGACAAGAGTGCTCAGGATACCATTATCTACAGAACCGCACACTTCGAAAAGGCTGAATAGGGAGACCGTGATGGAAAATAACACACGCAAGGCACTCGTGGGAGCGATACAGAAGTTCAGCACGGAGGACGGTCCGGGCATCAGAGCGACTGTGTTCCTCAAGGGCTGCCCGCTAAGCTGCAGATGGTGTCATAACCCCGAGCTTATCAGCTTCAAACAACAAATTATCGAAATGCCGAACAGCTGCATTAAATGCGGGTACTGCCTTACGCACTGCCCGCAGAATGCAATCTTTGTCGGTGAAGAAGATCAAAGAATACATGTGGACCGCGCGCTTTGCGATTGTTGTCTTGCTTGTACGAAATTCTGCTATGCCGAAGCACTGAAGGCCGTAGCAAAGGAAATGACCGCAGAAGAGATTATGGCAGAAGTTCTGCAGGACAAAGGCTTTTATGAGCATACGGGCGGCGGAATGACTATCAGCGGAGGCGAAATGCTTTCGCAGGCGGATTTTGCCGAAGAACTTATAGAACTGGCACGCAAAAACGGTGTGCATGTGTGTCTTGACACATCGGGTTTCGGAGACGGCGACCGACTCATGAAACTTGCGGAATATGAAAACATCACCAACATTCTGTATGACATGAAGGCAATCGATAATGATGTTCATAAGGAATATGTGGGACAGAGCAACGAAGTGATTCTCGAAAATTTGAAAAGACTCGCGAACAATCCCGTTACGAATTCAAAAATCCAAATGAGAATGCCTCTTATGCACGATGTAAATGACAAATGGGATATTATAGAGAAGACCGCAGAATTTTACAAAGAAAACGGAATCACGCATTTAACGCTCCTGCCTTATCATAATTTGGGTTTTGCAAAGAAGAGAAACCTCGGACAGAAGCCTGTGGATTTCGTAACACCTTCCGATGATTACGTAGATAAGATAAAAAAATTTTTTGAGGAAGAAGCGGGAATGCTGGTAGAGGTTTTGGGAAAAACATAATAAATGCTTTTAGAAAACAATGAAGCTCGGCGACATTGGACATCAACCGGTCCTTTGCACCGAGCTTTGTTGTTTTATATGAGTTGATATTTCACCAGGAAGCTTGCCGCATGGATAATGTCAGGCAGCAGCTTTACTGCGGCACGGGAAAGGAAAATGCTCTGCGTGCCTTTTTCCTTGAGGTTGTATGCGATGAGGAACGTGAGGGCACGCGGATTTGCGACATTTCTGATATTTGTCAGAAGCTCCTTCGGAGATTGTAAGGAGAAAACATCGCCGTACTTATCCAAAGCTTCCTTCGCCTCGTGATTGAATGTACGGGCGGCATCGGAAATTTTTTCGAGGAATATTTCGTTGGTGTACAGCACAAGCGGATCAAGCTCGAAAATCTTTGCACAGGCATCGGCCTCTTTTAATATTGTCTTAGGGAATGTGCCTTTTGCAAAAGAAAAATAAGTACCGTCGATAAGACCGAGAGCTTTCATCGCGTCAAGGTATCCAAGACGCAGGATACGCTTGGAATTAGCCTTGTCGAAGATCAGGATGCTGCCAAGATCCCACTTCGGTTCTATATATACAAGATTCGGTGCCGTTTCGAGGGTTTCGTGTCTTACGACGCCCATGCCCTTAAGATTGACGGCTATGACATGAGTTGCGCCTTTTTTGACCGCCATCCCAACGGGGATTTCATCTGCATATCCGCCGTCGATATAATCCACACCATCTATCTCGCAGCTGTGTATTGCCGGGAAAGCCGAGGCACTTGCGATAATAAAATCAATCATTTTGCCGCTTGGGATATCTTCCTTATAAAGATAATGTGCATCAAAGGTCGGAAGCGAGACAACCGGAATCCCGTATACCATAGGCGAGTTTCGTACCACGTCTTCATCAATATACTTGGTGAGAAGTCCTTTCAACCCGGATGTTCCCGCACCGTGATTGAATACAATTTCGCGGGCATATTCGATCGGCTGGCTTCCTTCCGGCACATCAAAGACCATGTGCGTTTCGATCTCACGCCAAAGCTGTGCGGTAAGATCGACATTTCCCTGCACAACCATTGCGGCGTTGATGGCTCCGACTGAGCAGCCTGTTACAATATCAATTTCAATCCCAAGTTCCGTGAGAGCCTGCCACACGCCCGCTTCATATGCGCCGCGGGAACCGCCGCCACCCAAAACAAGAGCAACCTTTTTTTGTTTTTTTGATCTCATAGCCATAATCTCCTTCACTTTTCACTACCAAAATTTTATCATAAATGGTATACTGTAATCAAGAAAAACCAAAAAATCGGAGGCATACGAATGGATAAGCGATTAAAAGAGATAATAGATAACAGTAGTAATGTGGTCTTCTTCGGCGGGGCGGGAGTTTCAACCGAAAGCAATATACCCGACTTTCGTTCCGAAAAGGGCTTGTACAACGCACAGCAGCAATACGGAAGAAGTCCCGAAGAAATGCTTTCGCACAGCTTCTTCATGCAGCAGCCCGATACTTTCTTTGACTATTACAAAAAGAATTTGATTTACAGAGACGCACAGCCAAACAATGCACACAAGGCACTTGCGTATCTTGAAAAAGAAGGCAGACTCAAGGCTGTAATCACACAAAACATTGACGGCCTTCATCAAAAAGCCGGAAGCAAAAAAGTATACGAACTTCATGGCTCGGTTCTTCGCAATCATTGTATGGATTGCGGGGAATTCTATGACACGGATTTCATCATGGATGAGGCAAACTGCAGAGGAAATATTCCGATCTGCCCGAAATGCGGCGGCATCATCAAACCGGACGTCGTTCTTTACGAAGAAGCGCTGGACGAGGCCTGCATGATGGGAGCAATCAATGCGATTGAGAAGGCAGATACCATGATTATAGGAGGAACTTCGCTGGTTGTTTATCCGGCGGCGGGTTTGATTCGCTATTTTTGTGGTAAGAAATTGGTACTGATAAACAAACAGCCTACCCCGTATGACGGCAAGGCTGACTTGGTAATTAATGACGCAATCGGGAAAGTTATGGAGGTAGAATAAAATGGCAGGATTGTTTAACAGATTGAAACAGCTTAAAATAGAAAGAGATGATGCAATTTTTGTGGCGATTGACTTTCAGGAAAGACTTTTGCCGGCAATGCATGACTGCGAACAGCTTGAAGCGCGTGTTGTCAAACTTGTAAAGGGAATGCGCGAGCTTGGCATTCCGATGATTGTAACGCAGCAGTATACGAAGGGACTTGGCCCAACGGTGCCATCAATCGCAGAGGCAATCGGAGACTTTACACCGGTTGAAAAAACTTCCTTCAGCTGCCTGGGCGAAAACACTTTCGTCGAAGCGATCGAGGCAAGCGACAAGGGAACCGTAATCCTGGCAGGCATTGAAGCACATATCTGCGTGGAGCAGACGGCAATTGATCTTCTCCGGGATGGCTACGAGGTAGCTTTGGTAACTGACTGTGTGCAGTCCAGAGATCCGAAGAATAAAGAAATTACATTGCAGAGGCTTGCACAGGCAGGCGTAATTTTGACAAGTTTTGAAAGCGTATTGTATGAACTTCTGGGAGGCGCTAAGGCACCGGAGTTTAAGGCAATTTCTGCGCTTGTAAAATAAGCGGCGACAGGCTGACACGAAAAAACAGCAACAGGCAGGAGACAGGATGATATTTGAGAGAACTTTTGATAATTTGTCCGAGGAGGACATCAACCTGCTGAATTCGTACTTTGACGGATATGATTATAAATCCTCAGGACATACATTCATAGCAAATTATATGTGGAGAAACACACATAAGATCAGCTGGCAGATAATCGGGGACTACCTTTGCATAGGTGCTCTCGGCGAGCTGGATCCGGAGGAAGACAAAAGATATTTTATGTCTTTTCCTCTGACAAGGACCGGTTCCTATGACGTAGAGTCCCTCCGCGAAACGCTCCTTGAGGCGAAAAAATTGTTTCATGCCAAGGGGCAGGACTTATATTTGAGTTTGATTCCGAAATCGCTTGTGCCATACCTCGAAGAGTGTTTTCCCGGAAAAGTTTTCGTCGAACATGACAGAGATGAGGACGATTATATTTACCTGAAAGAGGACCTGATCAATCTGAGCGGGCGCAAGCTCCATCAGAAAAAGAATCATTTAAACTTTTTCCTCAAGAATTACGAGTTTGCGTATGAGGAAGCGAAACCCGAAGATGCCGGAGAAATCATGGCATACATTGAAAGCAAGAATGAATACAAGCTCGGAGAAACGCCGGAAGAATGGAAAGAAATCCTTGAAATGGAAACGGAAGCGATACGGGAACTGCTTAAGTTCCTCGGAAAGGGGCTTTTGTCAGGTGTGATTCGCATCGACGGCAGAATCGAAGCCGTAACGCTTGGCGAATTTGCGAAAACAAACAGCAAAGAGACCGTCTTGGTGCATGTGGAAAAGGCCGACGACAGAATCAGAGGGCTTTATCAGGCAATCAACAATGAATTTTGCAGACGGCTTCCGGAGGAAACGATTTATGTGAATCGTGAAGAGGACATGGGCCTTCAGAATCTCAGACAGACCAAACTTTCCTACAAGCCGGTGATGATGGGGGAAAAATATTTTGCTATAATACGGTAAGAACTTTGAAACAGAAGTGTACAGTAAGAGTGCAGGGTGATATTATTAAGGTCACTCTGCGCTTTTACAGAAAATGCAAGCACTTTCCAAGCCCGCAGAAAGCCGATTAAACCGAAGTAAACATGCTCGCCTCAAACACCTTGTTAAATAAACTACTTTTACGCCGGACCTTGCATTTTTCAGGTGGTATGGTAATATATACGGTAGATGTATTTCAAAAAATACAAGGGTTTTGTTAAAATTTTAACCAAAATTTCTTGATTTTTGTGTTATTGTGTGATTAAATAGAACTGCATACAGAAAGAGACGCGGTATGCGGTGAAAAGAAACAATATATCTTAAGGAGGATACATAAGAATGAGAGAAGTTGTAATTGTAAGTGCAGCAAGAACACCAATCGGAAGCTTTGGCGGTTCCTTAAAGGGAATCCCTACAAGAAAATTAGGCGCTATCGCTATCAAGGCTGCCGTTGAAAGAGCAGGAATTAAGCCTGAAATGGTTGAAGAAGTTATCATGGGTGCTGTTCTTCAGGGCGGATTAGGCCAGAATGTTGCAAGACAGATGACACTTGATGCAGGCCTTCCGATCGAAGTTCCTGCAATGACAATTAATAAAGTTTGCGGTTCCGGATTAAGAGCTGTTGAACTTGCTGCTCAGATCATCAAAGCAGGCGATGCTGATATCGTAGTTGCAGGCGGTGCAGAAAACATGTCCGCTACAGCTTACGCTATGCCGGCTGCAAGATGGGGCGCAAGAATGAACAACGCTCAGATGGTTGACATGATGGTTAACGACGGTCTTTGGGATGCATTCAACGGATACCACATGGGTATCACTGCTGAAAATGTTGCTGAACAGTGGGGAATCACAAGAGAAGAATTAGACGAATTCTCCGTAATCTCCCAGAACAGAGCTGAAGAAGCAATCAAGGCAGGCAAGTTCAAAGATGAAATCGTTCCGGTTGAAATTCCGCAGAGAAAGGGCGATCCAATCATCTTCGATACAGATGAATTCCCTAAGTTTGGAACAACTATCGAAAAAGTTGCTAAATTAAAAGGCGCTTTCAAGAAGGACGGTATTGTTACAGCTGCTAACGCTTCCGGTATCAACGATGCAGGTGCTGCTGTAGTAGTAATGAGCAAGGAAAAGGCTGACGAATTGGGAATCAAGCCGCTTTGTACAATCAAGTCCTATGCTTCCGCAGGCGTTGACCCATCCATCATGGGCGTTGGTCCTGTACCTGCTTCCGAAAAAGCATTAAAGAAGGCCGGCCTTACAGTTGCTGATATGGACTTAGTAGAAGCAAACGAAGCTTTCGCAGCTCAGTCCCTGGCAGTAAGAAAAGACTTAGGATTAGATCCTGAAAAGACAAACGTAAACGGCGGAGCTATCGCTATCGGACACCCAATCGGAGCTTCCGGCTGCAGAATCTTAATCTCCCTGATTTACGAAATGATGAAGAGAGATTCCAAGTACGGTCTTGCTACATTGTGCATCGGCGGCGGTATGGGAACTGCACTCGTAGTTGAAAGATAATTGCACGCACAGATAATTACGAAATGAACGATATCAAGGCACCTCGCAAGGGGTGCCTTGAGTTTTAGAGGTAAGCAAAATGAAAACAAAAGTAGAAAAAACGAACGCCATGCGTAGACTGGACGCGCTGAAAATTAAATATAAGGAGCATACCTATACTGATACGGACGCGGTCAGCGGCGTGGAAGTTGCCGAGGTACTGAACCAAGAACCTGGAAGAGTGTTTAAAACACTCGTTACGCAGGGGAAAAGCAAGAATTATTATGTTTTCATGGTTCCGGTGGCAGAAGAACTGGACTTAAAGAAGGCGGCGAAAGCGGTCGGAGAGAAGTCGATTGAGATGATAAAATCAAAAGAACTGCTGCCGCTCACGGGATATATTCACGGCGGATGCAGTCCGATTGGAATGAAGAAATTCTTTACGACGACGATACACAAAACCGCCGCTGATTACGAAACGATTTTCTTCAGCGGCGGTCGTATTGGTTTTCAGATTGAACTTGCTTTCAGCGATTTGCAAAAGGCAATTAAAATTCAGACAGCGGATATTATCTCTTCAGATATTCTTCCAGAGTAATGCCCTGCTCTGTGATTTCCTCAGCGGCATCAACACCGACATAGCGCAGATGCCAAGGCTCATAATCGTAGCCTGTAATGTCGGTTTTGCCCTTCGGGTAGCGGATGATGAAGCCGTATTCTGCACAGTGCTTGTTAATCCACTTGCCTTCGGAAGTCTTCGCGAAGTCCTGCGTGAGAGTCCAGCCTGTGGACTTCGTTACAAGGTCGATGGCATAACCCGTGTGGTGCTCGCTTCTGCCCGGATATGCGGAGCGGATGTCGCGGAGCTTCTTGCCCATGGTGTTCAGATAGTTGTTGTAAAGCCATTTCTGCGTGCTGTAGGTACGGTATGCAGAGCAGATTTTGAAACGGATGCCGTCAGCTTTGGCGGCTTTTCTCATTTTTTTGAAGGCTTTGTAAGCGTCAGCCTTCATTTCCAGTCCCTGATTTGTCGTGTAGCTGCCTTTGATTGCAACCATATCGGTCGGCTTGTAGTTCTTCGATACGGCGTGGAGCTTGTTTACGAGAACGAGCACATCGCCCTTATCTTTCTTCAGAAGGTCGAGCTTATCCGGCAGACCGTACATGTCGAAGGACTCCCAAGGAGCCTCTTCATTATATTTTTTCTTTTTCTTGGTTGTTTTGGTCGTTGATTTCTTAGTCGTTGTTTTCGCAGCGGTCGCGACAACTTCTCCCTGTGAATCCGCAGGCTCGTCGACATTGACTACGGTATCAACCGCGCCTGATGAGCCGGATGCCTGCTGCGAACTGTCCCGGCAGCCGCAGAAAAATATAACAGCAGCGGTGCAAAGCACCACCATGCCTATCATTAACAAGTGTTTCTTCCTCACTTTCGGTATTCCTCCTATATGTATATTAACTTTAGTATACTTTATTTCCGCAATTTAGTCAAATGGGCATTTTTTGCTGGATAAATGGCTTAAATAGTGATATTATATAGAATAGAATATTTTTTGAGAGGAAAAAACTATGGGAGAAACCAATTTTATTCACAACATTATTGAAAAAGACTTAGAAAGTCACAAATACGGGGATAAGGTGCGCACGCGTTTCCCGCCGGAGCCGAACGGCTACCTGCATATCGGACACGCGAAATCCATCTGCCTGAACTTTTCCACGGCGGCGAAGTACGGCGGCACCTGCAACCTCAGATATGACGACACGAACCCGGTAAAAGAGGATGTTGAATACATCAACTCCATTGAAGAAGATGTGAAATGGCTTGGTTTCCGGTGGGATAAGAGACTCTGGGCGTCCGATTATTTCGACAAAATGTACGAAGCGGCGCTTGAACTGATAAAGAAGGGCAAAGCCTATGTCTGCGACCTTACGCCTGAGGAAATCAAGGAGTACAGAGGTACGCTCACACAGCCGGGCAAAGAGAGCCCTTACAGAAACAGAAGCGTAGAGGAAAATCTTGCGCTTTTCGAGGAAATGAAGGAAGGCAGATATGCGGACGGCGAAAAGGTGCTCAGAGCGAAGATTGACATGGCATCGCCGAATATCAATATGAGAGACCCGATTATCTACCGTATCGCGCATGCGACACATCATAACACAGGGGACAAGTGGTGCATTTATCCGATGTACGACTTCGCGCACCCGATTGAAGATGCGATTGAAGGAATCACGCATTCCATCTGCACGCTCGAGTTCGAGGACCACAGACCGCTTTACGACTGGGTTCTTGCGGAAGTTGGCTGGTGGAGCGCTCCTCCGCAGCAGATTGAATTTGCGAGACTGAACCTGACGAATACGGTAATGTCGAAGAGATATTTGAAGAGACTTGTGGATGACGGCGTGGTTGACGGCTGGGATGACCCGAGAATGCCGACCATTGCGGGAATCCGCCGCAGAGGATATACACCGGAGGCAATCCGCAGATTTTGCGAGGAAATCGGTGTTTCCAAAGCAAACAGCACGGTTGATGTTTCCCTTTTGGAGCACTGCGTGCGTGACGACCTCAAGGAAAAGGTTGAGACGAGAAACGTTGTTTTCGACCCGATTAAGGTTGTTATTACGAACTATCCTGAGGGACAGAGCGAGCTTTGCGAAGTGGAAAACAATCCGGCAGTACCGGAAATGGGCGTTCGTGATATTCCGTTCTCGAGAGAAATCTGGGTGGACGGCGAGGACTTCATGGAAGTGCCCGCAAAGAAGTATTTCAGACTTTTCCCGGGCAACGAAGTCCGTCTGAAAGGCGCATATTTCATCACCTGTCAGGAAGCAGTAAAGAACGAAGACGGCTCGATTAAAGAGCTGCACTGCACATACGACCCGGAGACCAAGTCCGGAAGCGGATTTGAGGGACGCAAGGTCAAGGGTACGATTCACTTCGTAGACGCGGCGACCGCAGTTCCGATTAAGATTCGCCAGTTCGACTATCTTATGAGCGAAGGCGAGGACGGCAAAATGGTGGCAAACGAAGACACGATGCGTGAAATTGTATGCTATGCAGAGCCGAAGGTGCTTGAGGCTCAGCCGGGCGAAAGATTCCAGTTCTTCAGACACGGATATTTCGTGGCGGACTCGAAGCTTTACAGAAAAGAAAATCCGGTGTTCAACGAGATTATCGGTCTTAAGAGCAGCTGGAAGAAATAAATATTAATAATGGTTATCGTGTGCTTGTAAGAAAGGATGTTTGAAATGAGAAAGCTTTTGAAGAAGGCTGCCTGCCTGTTTTTGGCGGCGGCAGTGATGACAGCTTTCCTGCCGGAAGGCTTCGGGCTTGGGTTTGGCGGTGCAGAGACCGCGCAGGCGGCGAGCGTGAAATCGATTTCGAGTGCTTCGACTCTTCGAAAAGCGCTGACTTCCGCTGAAGGAGGCTCGTACAAGCTGACTGCGGACATCAAGGGATTAACCAAAGCGATTGTCATGCGGAGCAAAACCAAGAGTCTTGACTTAAACGGACATACCATCAAAGGAAATGTCGGGATTGACGCTTTGATTACGGTCGAGGGCGGCAGGCTGATGATTTCCGACAGCAAGGGCGGCGGTCTTGTTCGAAACACGGGAAGCCGTGGGGCAATCAGTGTTCTCGGTTCCACGAAAACGACCGTCAAAATCAGCGGCGGTACTTTCAGCAGCGTATATAGCTGCTGCGATGTGACAGGCGGCAGACTTTTGATCAGCGGAGGAACTTTCAAATCCGAAAAATCCTGCGCTGTGGCGGGCTATTCCGGACTCTACAGTTCCGAAATCCAAATCTCGGGTGGCAGTTTCACGGGATATGATGCGCTCTCTGTGCAGGGCGATTTGGATCTGACGGTGACGGGCGGAACCTATAAAGGAAGCCACGCGGATCTTGCGGTTTATGACACCTTCAAGGGCAAGTTTGATGTTGACAAAAGCCTTTTTGCAAACATCTGGGACGATACTCCGGCGGGGCACGGTGTTTATGAAACGGAATTCAAACGCGTTCCCGTGACTTACACGGAGGGCATGACAGTCAGCGACGCGGATACTTTGTATTCGGTGTACATGCATGCGAAGGAAAATCTGCTTCCGAAGCTTAAAATTGTCACGACCGAGCATTTGTATGAGGTTTTAAATGTATATTCCTTAAAATGGGGCGATTCCGTCAGCACACAGATGAACACGGCAATTGAAGAAGATGTCGCAAAGATCGATGTGGATTTCAAATACGGCACGGAGTATCAGGTTGAGCGGCTGATTCTCAATCCCGCTGTGAAATCGAACGCTTCGGCGAAGGCGGTGAAGTATTACAAGAAGATTTGCAGCATTACAAAAACCGCGACGAAAGGCTGTAAGACCAAAAAGGAAAAGGTCAAAGGCATCAATAAATACATCGTGCGCAGCTATTCGTATGATTACAAATACCGGAAAGCATCTTACAGCTTCCTCGGGCTTTTGGACAATAAGAAGGCTGTGTGTCAGGGCTTCGCAGGGCTTTTCCGTCTAATGTGCATACGGGCGGGAATTGAAACGGAATCGATTGGTGGCATGGCAACCTCCGGTCCGGGCAAAACAGATTTTGAGCCGCATATGTGGAACCGCAGCAAAATCGGAAGCAAATGGTACTACACGGATGTGACCTACAACGAAGGTACCGGAACTAACAAATTCCTCCTCCTGAGCGAAAAGAGCTTTTATGGGAAGGGATATCATTATTAAAAAACAGGAGCTGACGGCTTAGTTGATTGAGAAATCGACCGGGGCGGCAGCTCCTTATTGTGGTTATTCATGCAGTATGTTCAGCGCAAGGCCAAGTAGTCTGTCGGTGTGGTCTGCCATAAACAGTGGAATATTCAGCACATCTTCGTCCAGCTTTAGGTTATCCAAAGAAAAGCGCACACGAAGCTTTACTTTATCAGGGAAAAGCTCCTTGAATTTTTTGAGACTTTTGCTTCTGATGTTGCCTTCTGCTTTGACTTCCACAGGAAAAATTTCATTTTCACGCTGAATCAGGAAGTCTACTTCATATGGCGGGTTGTTTTGCGCCCAGTATCGCGGAGTGACCTCGAATTGTGTGAGCAGCGTCTGCAAAACAAAATTTTCCGTCAAAGAACCTTTGAATTCGGTAAACAAACGGTTGCCCTCTGTGAACGCAGTTGGAGCAAGCTGTGCTAAACGGCGGAGGACTCCGACATCAGCCAGATAAATTTTAAAAGCGGAAAGGTCGTCATAGGCACTCATCGGAAGTCCCGGAGTGCTGCTGCGGTAAATCTTATGCACCAAACGGGCATCTACGAGCCACTGCAGAGCATTTTCATATTCTCTCGCCCTCGCACCTTCTTTAACGACTTTATAAAGAAACTTTTTGTTTTCCCGTGCAAGCTGAGACGGGATGGATTTCCATATCATTGAAATTTTCGGAAATTCACTGACATCGGGATGCTTTGCAAAGTCACGTTCGTAGGCATCAATAATGTCCGACAGGGTATTTTGCATAGCTGAAACATCGCGCGCCTGGGTCCACATCAAAACAGATTCAGGCATGCCTCCGGTGACATAGTACATTTTTAGCTTCTCATACAGCGGATTAAAGAACGCATCGGGAAGCGGTTCAATGCGTTCAATATTTTCCATATATTTCACAAGGTTTTCATCACCGTTCGCTGTCAGAAACTCTGTAAAGGTCATCGGGTCGATTTGCATGAAATTAACCTTGCCGACAGGGAAAGAAGACGGTTTTGCCAAAGCGATGCCGAGCAGCGAACCGGCACATGCAATGTGGTATTCCGGTGCATTCTCGCAAAAATACTTCATGGAATTGATGACCTTCGGACAGTCCTGCACTTCATCAAAGATAATCAAGGTTTTTTCGGGTTTAATGCTCTGACCGCTTGCAAACATCAGGTTTTGCAAAATTCGGTTGACATCCTTGCTGGTTTCAAAAAATTGTTTATATTCTTCGTTTTCATCAAAGTTAAAATAAGCGGTATTCTCATAGCAGCGATTCCCAAATTCCTTTAAAATCCAAGTTTTCCCTACCTGGCGAACACCTTTTAGAATCAGAGGTTTGCGATAGGGTGAATTCTTCCATGCAATAAGATCCTTTAAAATTAATCGTTCCACGAAACACACCTCACATTTTTATTGAATATTATGTGATAATAATCACATTTTTATTATAAATCATCGGCGAAAAAATTTCAACATTTAATATTTTTTCATTTATCCTGTCACAAATTCTATGGTATAGTGTTTAGTAAGTAGAAGGGGAGAACGGCAGATGAATAAAAGCGGACTGATTGAACAACTTTATAGCAGATACTACGAACCGCTCATGATCATTGCCTGTTCATATACACATGATAGGCAGGCGGCAGAGGACTTGGTGCAGAACGCATTTCTGAAGGCGATTTTGTCGTATAAGCCTTCGGGGAGCTTCCTTTCATGGGCGAACCGCGTAATCCGAAATGATTTTCTGAATTCGATTCGAGCGGAAAAATATCGCGCAGACAATGAGCCGGAAATGATGGATTTAGCGGATTGTTATGACATACTGGAAAGATTGATTCACAACGAGAAAAAAGCCCGGCTTGCGGCTATGATTGCGTCACTGCCACTGCGGCAGAGGACGATTATGATTGAAAGCGTTTATCTGGAGCTCGACGATGCACAGATTGCGAAAGCGCACGCAATGACGGAGGCGAATATAAGGCAGATACGGTCGCGCGCAAAGAAGGCGCTGATAAAAATGATGGAAAATGAGGAGGACGCAAATGAATAATACCGAAAAGAAAAGAGATGAATTTGACCTTGTTCTGGAAGATATGAAGATGGAGCCGGAAGTGGATTTAGACCGTCTGATCGAAATAAGAGTGAAACAGATGATGGTTCGGACTTCGCTGAAAGTTGTGCTGGTTGTTTTGCTTATCGTCGCTCTTATTTTTCTCGGGGTGAATCCGATTATGAATCTATGCAACACAAATCCGGCTAAGGCAGATGAGGCGAAGGACGGGTATGCAAGCCGGCTGTTTCAGACGCTTTCGGCATATGTCGAGACCGTATACCCGCAGACGAGGCTGTATATGATTGGCGAAATTGAGAAAAAAGGCTTCGGAAAGTATGAAATTCCGCTGTGCTTAGGTACGCGCACGCAGCGGCTTCTTGTGGGGAAAATGAATGCTTCTTTAGAAATGGTGCGTGGAGAGTTGTCCGTGAAAAGCGATACCGACGGAGTGCTTATTCATACTGCTCACACAACCATTGCAAATGCAGGTGATGGAGGCATAACGGACTTTGCAAAATACAGTGACAGTGAGCTTGAAGATTTGGCGGAGCTGCCGAAATCAGCACGAATCCTGCTTCAGGTGCAGCTTCATAAATCTGTAAAACTCGAAGATGTGCTTGCGCTTCAAGTGGGAACACTGGAACCCGTGTGGGCGCAGATGGATACGAAAAGTGAGGGCTTCATGGGCGGCATTTCTTTTAAGGGTGCAGTTCTGTATGAAGGTGACAAAGACCGTGCCGATATGAACGCATCGCAGCTTCGGGAAGTCTATATTAAGAATCTGAAGACACTATCCGAGAATTATGAATTGTGGAACGGGCTGGGAATCAGCTGGGGAAGCTCTTGGGCTCCCGGTGAAGTTGCGCTTCGGCATATCAATGATGCGCTTGCAGACGCAGAAAATACAGAGACATTTATGACGAAGAACTTCTATCTCTACGGCTCACGGGATGACATTATGAAGTACATCGAGGATAATAAAGAAGAATTTTGCACAATTGAGGATGTGCGGCTGTCGGAGCTGGTGGGGTAAAAGAACCCGCCGGGCTTTCGGATTATCTGTTGTTTCTTTTCAGCAAATCAAGTATACTATGAAGAGAAAGGGATGAGAAAATTCGGGAATTCCGAATTTTCTACAAAGAAATGGACGGCGTTATTCGCGAGATTTTTGCTTTGACGCTCAAGGCGAACCAATACCTTGAAAAATGTGTGATTACAGGCTGTTTTTAAGAAAATCGCACCTGCAATAAACTGCAAGTGCGAAGTACGCCATCAATATATAGTGCTTATAGTTCTTCAACTTCTTCGGCAGAAAGCCCAGTTATCTCTGCGATGTCAGCAATCGGGATTTTTTTCGCCTTCATACTTTTCGCAATTTCGAGTTTTTCCTGCGCGGCGCCTTTTTCAAATCCAATGGCCTCGCTTTCCCGCTTGTGCTCGTTCAAAATATACTCGAATGTCA
>FR881938.1 GCA_000435615.1 Firmicutes bacterium CAG:238
AGACCGCTTCTTACACCAACACAAGCGGCAAGAAAGGCACGAAATATTATTACAAAGTGCAAGTTCGCGTTTATGATGCGAATGGTAAGCTTGCCGCGAAGACTGCGTTGAAGCAGTGTAAGTACGCGAGCAGAATCTGGACGCGCTAGACTTGCCTTTTTCGCCCACCGCGGTGTCAACTGCGAATCGCTCAGTGCTCACATACTACATGTATGCTCCGCGCTTCGCGTTCAGCTTTCCTAGCGGTGAACGAAAAATCCTGCGTCTATCATAGACGCTTTCCACGCGCATTTTGCGGGACAGATTGAAAGATTTGAATATGCAAAAAGTCTGCACCTCGGTGCAGACTTTTTGCATGTCTCAGGCTAATCAGATATTGCACATTTGCAGATTTCGTTAAAATCAGGCAAAAAACATTTGCAGATTTCGTAAAAAACGAGCAAAAAACATTTGCGGATTTCGTAAATTAGGGTATAATATCTTTTAGGAGGAAGTGAATATGGTTTTTAAGAGAAAAATATACAGCAAAATGCTGGAGTGGAAAACTGTTTCGCATGGCGAAAGCGCGCTTATGATAGAAGGCGCGCGCCGTATCGGTAAAAGTACGATTGCCCTTGCGTTTGCGAAGAACGAGTATGAGGATTACATGATTCTTGACTTTGCGCAGGAAAGTCAGGATGTCCGCCGCAACTTTGAAGAGAATATCGGTGAGCTTGATGTGTTTTTCAGGAATCTTTTTTTGCTCAAAGGCAGAGATCTGCCGAAAGGAAAATCCGTAATCATTTTTGATGAAGTGCAGCTGTTTCCAGCTGCGCGGCAGGCAATCAAGTTTTTGGTGCAGGATGGGCGATATGATTATATCGAAACGGGTTCGCTGATCAGTATAAAGAAAAATGTAAGCGATATTTTAATCCCATCGGAGGAATTCAAAATCAAGATGTTTCCGATGGATTTTGAAGAGTTCCTGTGGGCGAAGAGCGATACCGTTACCGCAGATGCAATTCGCTATGCGTTTGAAAAGAAAAAGCCGCTGGGGGATGCTGTGCACCGAAAAATCATGCAGACCTTTCGCACCTATATGGCAGTAGGTGGAATGCCTCAGGCGGTGTCGGCATTCGTCGAGGGGAGAACCTATCGGGAGATCGATTTCATAAAGAGAAATATTCTTTCCCTTTACGAAGACGACCTTAAGAAACATGATAACGACAGTAACGAGAAAGCATCGATCATTTTCAAAACGATCCCGGAGCAGCTTTCCAATCGGAATTCACATTTTCGCATGGCTGGCGTAGAAAAAAACGCAAGGTATCAAAATTATATCGGGGCGATTGATTTTGTTGCGGAATCCATGATCGCCAATTTGTGTGTCAATACGACGTCGCCGGAAGTTGCGCTTGAACTGCATGCAGACAGACGCAATTTTAAATTATACATGGGCGATACGGGTCTGCTCGTATCCCAGATTATGAAAAACCGTGATGACACGGAGGAAGATTTATATAAATCACTTATTTTTGACCGGCTTGGGATCAATCAGGGCATGATTATGGAAAATCTTGTGGCTCAAATGCTTAGAAGCAGAGGTTACGAATTATATTTCCATGAGTTTGAGATTTCCAGAGGAGAAGGCAGGAAACCAAATAAATATGAGATTGATTTTCTTTTGGTCAGAAATAAAAAGCTGTGCCCGATTGAAGTGAAATCCTCAGGATATAAAAACCATAAGTCCTTTGATATGTTTGCGGGAAAATATCAGACAAAGGTACAGGAAAGGTATATGATCTGTGCAAAAGATTTGTCCGTAGAAGAGAATATAACCCGCATTCCGCTGTATATGACGATGTGTCTGTAATGAAAAAGAAGATCTTTGCGGTGAGATTTTTCCGGAAAACAAATCGAGAAATTTC
>FR881939.1 GCA_000435615.1 Firmicutes bacterium CAG:238
TCGGGCTGCTTGGGCTGTTCGGGCTGCGGGGGCAGTTCGACAAGTCTGCCTAAGCAGACAAAACCCCCGAAATGAAAAAAGAGCCTGCATAAGCAAACCCTTCTTCCATAAAAGATGTATTAGTAATTATCGTGTTTTCTATGTTTGGATTACTTTCTCTTCATTTCCTTCGGAGTTACGCAAGTTCCGGAAGCTCTTGCAACTACGATAGGTTCTTCTAAGAAATCAGCTGCGGAAGCGTTGATGTCTTTTCTGGAAACGATAACTTTTCTTGCTTCGAAAGTCATGTGTCTGGAAGTGTTTCCGATTTTGTCGATTTCGCCGTAAGCTTCGATGTAGTCGCCTGCATATGTAGGAGCTAAGAATTCTACATTGTCATATGCGCAGAAAAGACCTTCGTCTCCGTCTAACTTGATTAATAATTCAGTAGCAACGTCACCGAATAAGTGAACCATATGTGCTCCGTCAACTAATTCTCCACCGTAGTGCGCATCCTTTGCAGACATTCTTAATCTTAAAGTTGAAGTAATTTTTTCCATTTTGTTTTCTCCTTTTTCATATCGATATTCTAAAGTTATTTTGAATAACTCAAAACTCACGAAGATATATATTGCAAAATGTGTGCCAATGGTTTATTATTGAAAATAGATAAAAAACGAACCGATTTGTGTTCACTGAAAAGGAGCGAACCTTAAATGACTACGACCTACGGAACAAAACGCGTTTTGGAACCGCAGTATGTTTTACCTACATCAGCATGGAAACTTGACAACAGCCGCGATATATATCCGGACGAGATGAGAGTATCCATTAAAAGAATACACCTCGAAGGAACAAGTTTCAAGCAGATTTGCACTGAAACCAACAATAATGAGGAAAAAATACGCCAAAAAATCATAGATATAACAATCCGCAGAGGGAAAATGCACAATCCGGTAACGGATACGGGCGGGCTTGTGTGCGGCACCATTGAAGAAATCGGGGCGGAATATGAGAATCCAAATGGGCTGAAACCCGGAGATACCGTGATTTGCAATGCTTCGCTGGCTTCGATGCCGATTTACATAGAAAACATAGGGGAAATCGACCGGACATTTAACCAGATGGAGGCAAGGGGCTATGTAATTGCACACGACCGGATTCAGGTTGTAAAAGTCGATAAAAACGCACCGAACAATCTGCTGCTGTTTGTGCTTGACCAGTCCGGGACCCTGCTGAGACTCGACCGGCTTGCCGAGGGCAAGAACAGATTCCTGATTGTCGGAAACAACATGATTACAAACCTTCTTTTTGGATACGCAATCCGGCGTAAAATCGGTGATACCGGGGAAATCGTCTGTCTTTTGGATAAAAAAACAGGAATTTCACTCTCGGGAGGAGGCATAGACAGCCTGCTCTCCAAGGTGTTTAACCAGATCCATTTTCTGGACATATTGAAACCGGTTGAAGCCTTGGAAAAGCTGAATGCAGACGACTTATTCGATTTGTCGGTAAACTGCGCGGAAATACCGGGTGCAGAGACAATCAACATATTGGCAACGCGGCCGAAGGGGACGGTTTTGTTTGCCAACCTGATAAACAATCTCAACATTGCTTTGTATATCACGGAATCGATTTCCAAGGACCTCGACGTGAGAAGTGCGGAAGGCTTTCTGGCCGACTACGACAGATTCGACATGGAACTGGTTTCCGAAGTGGCGCCTTACTTTGAAAATGCAACGGTTGAGACGCTGAAAGAAACCGAAGAGCAGGAATGGGAAATGAGTCCTTATACAAAGTCTTTGGTTGAAAAAAGCTTGTCAGATGATTTTGTTTTCAAGTCAAGAGCCATGCAGGTGGTCATGGAAGAAATCATGAAGGTTTCAAAATACGACTGCAATGTCATAATCTTCGGCTCCACAGGCGTCGGCAAGGAAAAAGTTGCAAACCTCATACAAAAAAACAGCGACCGCAAAATGCAGCCTTTTGTAAAAATAAACTGCGGAGCAATCTCGCCGAACCTGATTGAATCGGAGTTCTTCGGCTATGAAAAGGGTGCTTTCACCGGAGCAAACACAACCGGCAAAAAAGGCTATTTTGAAACCGCCAACAACGGCGTAATGTTCCTCGACGAAATAGGCGAGCTGCCTCTTGAAATGCAGGCAAAGCTGCTCAGAGTCATTCAGGACGGCGAGTTCTACCGCGTGGGCGGCACAACGCCGATTAAAACGAATGTCAGAATCATTTCGGCAACAAACAGGGACCTTGAAAAATTTGTTGAAGAGGGGCTTTTCAGGCGAGACCTGTATTACAGACTGAATGTTGTGCCGATTCGAATTCCGGATCTTGCCGACAGAACGGATGACATACCGGCACTTGTGAGTTTATTCCTCGGCAAATACGGCAAGAAATTCGGTGCAAAGCGCGGAATCGCAGACAGCGCAATGGATTATCTCAAGAGACTGCCATGGCCGGGAAATGTGCGTGAACTGGAAAACTCCGTGCAGCGACTGATCATATCGGCGCAGGGCGAGGACATAACATTGATGGATGTCATGCGCGAAAGCCACGGTGAACTCTTTGAGGGAGGAAGCTACGGCAGAGATGAAACTGAAGGAACTGAGCGGGAAGCAGAGATTGATCTGCAGTCGGCGGTGGAAGAATACGAGAAGGGCCTGATCAAATATGCCTGCGAAAAGTACGGTTCAACCAGAAAGGCGGCAAAAGCCGTGGGAATCAGTCAGACACAGCTTGTAAGGAAGAAGAAAAAATATGAAATTGAGTAGCGAACCGAAAAAGGTTCGCTATTTTTTATCGTGAAAACATTTCGGTTCGCCTTATGTAAGGATTTTACTGAAAGAAAGATACAGAAGTGAATCGAGATCAAACGGATGCCCCACTTTGTGCGGTGTTTGGGGATATATGCGAAAGGCTTGAAAAATGAAAAGCGTTGGCATAAAATTTGCTTAATATTAATGCGGGTAAGAAGGGAATAAATGTGATTTTTTGTGAAGAAAAAAATAATTTGTTCAAAAACGGTTTTTTCTATGGAAAAATCGAACCCAATGATATATAATTAACATAGTAAGTTATGCCCTGTACAGCAGCCGGATAGGTTTGTCGCGAAGCAGGAGCATAAAAATAAAATTAATATTTTTTCTAGGAGGAAAATAAAATGAAAAAAGGATGCCCTTATGGTACACACCGTGTAATCTCTCCAAAGGGAGTATTACCACAGCCAGCAGATGTTATTGATAACACAATGGAAATCTACGATAACGAAGTATTAATCGATGTTAAGACTTTAAACATCGACTCCGCTTCCTTCACTGAAATCGTAAGAAGAGTTTTAGACAAGAAGCCTGCAGAAGTTACAACTAAGGAAGAAATGGACAAGATCGGCGCTAAGATGATGGAAATCGTTGCTCACGCTGGTAAGCACAAAAACCCTTGGACCGGTTCCGGCGGAATGCTTCTCGGAACAGTTGAACAGATTGGTCCTGCATACGTTGGCGACTTAAAGGTTGGCGACAAGATTGCTACATTAGTATCCCTTTCCTTAACACCGTTAAGAATCGATGAAATCATCGAAATGAGACCTGCTATCGACCAGGTTGACATCAAGGGTAAGGCTATCTTATTCCAGTCCGGTATCTACGGAATCATTCCTGATGATATGCCAGAAAAGACTGCGTTATCAGCATTAGACGTTGCTGGTGCTCCTGCTCAGACTGCTAAGTTAGTTCAGTCCGGACAGAAAGTTCTTATCATCGGCGGCGGTGGAAAATCCGGTCTCCTTTGCTTACACGAAGCTAAGAAGAGAGCTGGCGTTACCGGCTTAGTAGTATGTGCTGCTGGTTCCCAGAAGTCCGAAGACAGAGCAAGAGCTCTTAACCTTGCTGATGAATACTTCCACATGGACGCTACAGATGCTGTTGGATTCTACAACAAGTCCATGGAATTAACAAACGGCGAATTATTCGACGTAGTTATCAACTGCGTATCCATTGAAAACACAGAAATGGCTTCCATCCTTTCCTGTAAGGACGACGGAGTTGTTTACTTCTTCTCAATGGCTACTTCCTTCACAAAGGCAGCTCTCGGTGCTGAAGGCGTTGGCAAAGACGTTACAATGATTATCGGTAACGGATACACTAAGGGTCACGCTGCAATCACTCTTCAGTGCTTAAGAGAAAACCCTGGTCTTAAAGCTTTATTCGAAGAAATGTACGCATAATTTTCGGAACATAAATAGCTGAAGATACTTATTAAAGGAATCTCGCAGGACTCCCTGCGGGATTCCATTCCAAATGCTTATTTGAATTATTAAAGGAGATTAAAAGATGGCTGTTAGAAATTGGAAAGACATTCCTCTTTTTAAGGATGTTACAGACGAACAGTGGAACGACTGGCATTGGCAGGTTGAACACAGACTTTCAACAGTAGAAGACATTGCACAGGTTGTTAACTTAACAGAACAGGAAAAGGCTGATATCGAAAAGGTTATGGGCGGATTCAGAGTAGGAATCACTCCTTACTATGCATCCCTTATGGATCCGGATGATCCTAGATGCCCGATCAGAATGCAGGCAGTTCCTACATTAGCAGAAATGCACAGATCCGAAGCAGACGACATGGACCCATTACACGAAGATGCTGACTCCCCGGCTCCTGGATTAACTCACAGATATCCGGACAGAGTTTTATTCTTAATCACTGACCAGTGCTCCATGTACTGCAGACACTGCACAAGAAGAAGACTCGCGGGCGAAACTGATGGTGCTAGATCAAGAGAAGACATCAACGCTTGCATCGAATACATCAGAAAAACTCCACAGGTTAGAGACGTACTTCTTTCCGGTGGTGACGCTCTCTGCGTTGAAGATGACACATTAGAATACATCATCAGCGAATTAAGAAAGATTCCTCATGTTGAAATCGTAAGATTAGGCTCCAGAACTCCGGTTGTAATGCCTATGAGAATCACTGACAACCTTGTTAACATGCTGAAGAAGTATCACCCAATCTGGTTAAACACTCACTTCAACCATCCAAAGGAAATGACTCCGACGGCTATGGAAGCTTTAAGAAAACTTGCTGACGCAGGTATTCCTCTTGGCAACCAGTCCGTATTACTTCGTGGCGTAAACGATTGTAAGCACATCATGAGAGACTTAGTTCACCAGTTAGTAAAGAACAGAGTAAGACCTTACTACATCTACATCTGCGACCTTTCAATGGGTATCGAACACTTCAGAACTCCGGTTTCCAAGGGTATCGAAATCATGGAAGGTTTAAGAGGACACACTTCCGGCTATGCAGTTCCTACATTTGTAGTTGACGCTCCTGGTGGTGGCGGTAAGACTCCTGTAATGCCTCAGTATGTAATTTCTCAGACTCCGCACAAGGTAATCCTGAGAAACTACGAAGGTATCATTACTACATACACAGAACCGAGCCTTCCGGATCTTCCTTGCAAATGCGACTTCTGCACAGGCAAGAGAAGCTACAAGTATCAGGGTGTATCTGCACTCGGTGAAGGTCCTGAAATCAAGACTATCGAACCTGCACACCTTGCAAGACACGAAAGAAACCAGCACTAATTTCGGACGCCGAAAAGTGCGGCAAATAATTAAAATTCATCCTATAGGGGACCGCATGGCCCCCTATAGGTGTGATAAAGGATATTACATAAATGGGTATATTGTACGACTTATCAACAAAATACAAAGCAATTTCCATTGTTGGAATGGCAAAGAATGCCGGCAAGACAACAGCGCTTAACTATCTGATAGAAGAAGCGATCGATGAAGGGATTGTTTTGGGGATTACTTCAACGGGCAGAGACGGAGAAACACAGGATCTGGTGACAGGAACCGAAAAGCCGAGAGTATACCTGGAAGAGGGCATGCTGGCTGCCGTACCTTCGCTTTTGTACGAAATGGCAGATGCCGGACTGGAAGTAATTCGAAAGACGAAATATTCGACGGCAATCGGGGAACTGCTGATATGCAGAGTCAGAGAAGCCGGATATGTACAGATTGCGGGACCCGTAATAAACGCAGAGCAGAAACTTCTTTGCGACGATATGCTTGAGCTTGGATGCGAGCTTGTTCTTATCGACGGCGCAATCGACCGAAAGACAATTGCATCCCCGGACACATCGGATGCGATTATACTTTCGACAGGAGCGGTGCTTTCCAGAACGATGAGCAAAGTTGTGGAAGAAACCGCACACATAGTAAACCTCTACAGAACGCCGGAGCTTGAAGCAGGCACGGCAAGAGAGGCAATTGAAAATAATAACTTTGACGACAAGATTATGCTTGTCGATGACAACGGGAATGTCCGCAAACTTGACCTCGCAACAGGTCTTGGAGCAGCCAAGGAAATCAACGGAGCCATCGATGAGGATACAAGATATATATATATACCGGGTGCATTCACAAACAGCGTGATTTCGGACATCAACTTAAAAAATCTCAAACAGGTGCGTTTTGTACTGAAAGATCCGACGAAGATTTTTGTAAATGCGATGGACTGGGGAATCTTCCGGAAGAAAGGCTTCCGCGTATCGGTTCTGAAAAACATCGAAATCGCTGCCATCACGGTTAATCCGTGGGCACCGGCGGGATACACCTTCGACAATCGTGTTCTTTTGGAAGAGATGCAGAAGGCAATCCCGGACATTCCAATCATAGATGTGAGGATGTAAGAATGAAACAGGGAACAAACAGGCGGCTTGCAAATGTAAAAACGAGGAAAGAAACGGGTCTTGAATATGTCATGTTTAACCTTGATCTTAACACACCTTTCGGCAGGAAACAGCTGAAGGAGGTAAGACCGTTTTATCCGGGTGAGGAACAGGACCTCCGGGATGAGCTCGACCGCGTGGAGAGAATGATATATTTCGTTAAGCAGAACAAAGTCTTGACGGATAAGATACTTGAAGTTTTCATGGAGATAAAAGATCCTACGCTGACCGTTCAGAGAAGCGGAGACACGATTCTTTCAACCGTGGAACTTTACGAAGTGAAATCTTTGCTGCTTCAGATGAGGCAGCTTGGGAAACTTACCAAAGAACACGAGGTAGGCGACTACAAGGGATGCCACTGCGTGTCCGAGTGTGAGAAACTCGAGAGTATTGGGGTGCTGCAGACGGAATCGGAAGACGGCGAGCCTGTTGTGAACACGGTGCCTGACGATTATTTTCTGGCAGACACCGAAGACTTGCTGGATGCACTTGACCCGACCGGAGACAGACTGAATACATTTTACATATACAACGAATTCAGCCCGCTGCTTGCGGAACTGCGAGGCAAAAAAAGAGAATATGAACTCATGATTCGCAGGGAGCAGAAGCAGAAGCGCGAAGAACTGAGAAAACAGCACGGAGTAATGCTCACACCGAAGTTCGATATCGTGCTTGCGAAGTCGAATCCGGATTTTGAGAGGATACAGGCACTTCCCGAACTTGAAATTGTGGATCAAGACTATATGAGCGTTACCTTGCAGCTTAAACCTACGGAAGAAATCTATAAGTTCGTGGGCGAAATTGAAGTAATCAACGAGAAAATAGAAGCAGAAGAAGAAAGGGTCAGAGGCGTTCTTTCGAAGAAAATTTCGGAGAAGGCGGATGTACTTTTTGAAAACTGCGAGAAGATAGGTGCTTTGGATTTGGCGCTTGCAAGAGCCAGGTATTCCATACGGCACGACATGGTAAAGCCGGAAATCGCCGATGAGCATGTCATCGAATTCGAGGACGGCAGAAACATTCAGGTTGAAGATGTGATTAAGCAGAAGGGCAAGACCTATTGTCCGGTTTCGCTGAGCCTCAAGGACGGAGTCACACTGATAACCGGAGCAAACATGGGCGGCAAGACAATTTCGCTCAAACTGGCAGGGCAGATTCCGATTTTGGCGCAGTATGGCTTTTTCGTACCTGCCAAGCATGCAAGGATCGGCTTGTCGAATTACATGCAGATTCTCATAGGCGATTCGCAGTCGGTTGAGAGAGGTCTTTCGAGTTTCGGTTCCGAAATGGAAGAACTTAAGGAAATCTTAGATCACGGTCAGGACAGAAGCCTGATTCTCATTGACGAAATCGCATCGGGAACCAACCCGACCGAGGGTACGGCACTGACCAAGAGCCTTGTCGATTACCTGATCGAAAAACCGTATATTTCCCTGATTACGACACATTTTGAATCCGTGACGGAGCGGGAAGGCATTGTAAATATGCAGGTAAGAGGACTCTCGGACTGCAATTTCGATCTTTTGAACCGCGAAATCCAGTATGCAAACCGCCGTGACAGGATAAATATAATATCCAAGCATATGGACTACCGTCTGTATCGTGTGGATAATAAAACCCAAGTTCCAAAGGAAGCCCTCAGTATAGCTGCCATGTTGGGAATCAACAAGGAAATTATCGAGGGTGCGAAAAAATACATGTGATAAGGAGAAAAAGGATGAAAAGCAAACTTAACATTGACCCACAAGTTGTTGACAGCGCTCGCCAGCATGCTGCTAACATCGCGCATGACATGCAGGAATTCATCGAGCGTCATACAACAGTGTCAACCGAAAGAACCATTGTGAGACTTTTAGGTATTGACGGTGTTGACGAACTTGAAACACCGCTTCCGAATGTCGTTGTAGACCACATCAAAGATGCAGGAGCACTTCCTACAGGTGCTGCATACTGGATTGGAAACGCAATCGTTCAGACAGGTAAGCAGCCGCAGGAAATCGCTGAAGAAATCGCAGCAGGAAAGCTTGAAATCACAAAGCTTCCGACATGCTCACAGGCAGAAGCCGCAGAAGCATTAAAGCCGGCTATCAAGAAAACATTCGAAAGAATCGATATGCAGAAGGCTAAGAGAAAAGAATATCTTGAAAGAATCGGGGAAGGTCCTGAACCTTATCTCTATGTAATCGTAGCAACAGGTAACATCTATGAAGATGTTATCCAGGCTCAGGCTGCTGCAAGACAGGGTGCTGATATCATCGCTGTTATCAGAACAACTGCACAGTCCCTGCTTGATTATGTACCTTACGGTCCGACAACAGAAGGTTTCGGCGGTACATACGCAACTCAGGAAAACTTCAGAATCATGAGAAAAGCTCTTGACGAAGTTGGCGAAGAAGTTGGCAGATACATAAGATTATGTAACTACTCATCCGGCATGTGCATGCCTGAAATCGCTGCAATGGGTGCTCTTGAAAGACTTGACGTTATGCTTAATGACGCAATCTACGGCATCTTGTTCAGAGACATCAACATGCAGAGAACACTGGTTGACCAGTTCATGTCCAGAGTAATCATCGGATACTGCGGAATTATCTTTAACTCCGGCGAAGACAACTACCTTACAACGGATGACGCAATCGAAGCAGCTCACACAGTAACAGCTTCCCAGTTTATCAACGAACAGTTCGCAGTACTTGCTAACATTCCGGAAAACCAGATGGGTCTTGGTCACGCTTTTGAAATGGATCCGAATACAGAAGACGGATTCCTTCTTGAATTATCACAGGCTATCATGGCAAGAGAAATTTTCCCGAACGCAAGATTAAAATACATGCCGCCTACAAAGTTCATGACAGGAAACATCTTCAGAGGTCACATCCAGGATGCGTTGTTCAACTTAGTGGCAATCTGGTCCGGTCAGTCCCTGCAGCTGTTGGGTATGCTTACAGAAGCTATCCACACACCGCATATGCAGGACAGATACCTCTCCATCGAAAACGCGAAGTACATTTTCAATAACTGCAAGCACATCGGTGATGAAGTCGAATTCAAGAAAGACGGTATCATTCAGAAGAGAGCACAGGAAGTTTTAGGCAAAGCTGACGCACTCCTTGCAGAAGTTGAAAAAGAAGGTCTTTTTGCAACTATCGAAAAAGGTATTTTCGGCGGCGTAAAGCGTCCGTTCGACGGTGGCCACGGTCTTGAAGGCGTTTGCACAAAGGGTGAAAACTACTTCAATCCGTTTATCGCACTGTTTATGGATCATGAATAAGGAGGTAGGAAACAATGGCAGATAACAAGACAGCAACAACTCAGGTTGATTTAACTTGTGTTAAGCCTTACGGCGACGCATTAAATGACGGTAAAGTTGAAATGGCATTTACGCTTCCGGTTCCTTATGGTGAAGAAGCAGAGGAATGCGCAAAACAGTATGCAAAGAAAATGGGTTTTGAAGAACCTAACGTAACATATTACTGCGAGTTGACTCCGGGATACACTTTCTTCGTTGTATACGGAGCAGCTCAGGCAACCATCGACTACACAGCAATCAAGGTTCCAAAGGTAGAAGGTACTGTTATGGACCGTGTTGAATGCGGTGAATGGATTGGCGAACACATCGGCAGAGACATCGTTGTAGTTGGAGCTTCCATCGAATCTGATGCTCATACCGTAGGTATCGACGCAATCATCCAGATGAAGGGATTCCACGGACACTTTGGTCTTGAAAGATTCAAGAACGTAGTTCCTTACAACATGGGTTCCCAGGTTCCTTGCGAAGCATTAATCGCAAAAGCTAAGGAAGTAAACGCAGATGCTATCCTGGTATCCCAGACTGTAACTCAGAAGGATATCCATATCAAGCAGCTTACTAAGATGGTTGAACTCGTTGAAGCAGAAGGACTTCGTGACAAGATTATCCTTACTTGCGGCGGCCCTAGAATTTCCCACGAACTTGCTCAGGAATTAGGTTATGATGCAGGTTTCGGTCCCGGAAAATATGCAGAACATGTAATGTCCTACATCATGCAGGAAGTTGAAAAGCGCGGATGGCAGAACAAGCCAAACATTGCTGACAGATAAGATAAGAATTACATTTGCCCGGCTTAAATATGCCGGGCAGGTGAATTTTATATTAAACAGGAAGGTGAAAACATGATTAACAAAATTAAAACTGCTCAGGAAGCAGTAGCCGGCGTACAAGACGGTATGACTATCATGGTAGGTGGATTCCTCGCAACAGGTTCCCCTGAAATCTTGATGGATGCATTAGTAGAAAAAGGCGTAAAGCATCTGACGGTTATCGGTAACGACGGCGGTCTCGACGCAGGTCAGCCTGCTGGCGAATTCGCAGCAAAGACCGCAAGAGGTATTGGTAAATTACTTGAACACCATATGGTAGATCACATTATCGCATCTCACCTTGGCGTTAACCCGAAACTGAACGAACAGTTCGCAGACGGAACCCTCAAATACACATTGGTTCCGCAAGGAACATTAGCTGAAAAGATCAGAGCAGCAGCTTACGGTCTTGGCGGCGTACTTACTCCTACCGGTGTTGGTACACCTATGGAAACAGAGCTTGATGAACTCGGAAGAGAAAAGAAAGTCGTAGAAATTAACGGTAAGAAGTACTTATTCGAATTACCGCTGTATGCTGACTATTCATTCATCAGACCATCCGTTGCCGACAAATTCGGTAACTACTACTGCTCCAAAGCAACGAAGAACTTCAACTATGTAATGGCCGGTGCTTCCAAGCACACAATCATTGCTCCTGAAAAATTAGTTGAAGTAGGCGAAATCGATCCTGATTACTTCGCAGTTGCAGGCGTGCTCGTAGATACTATTGTGGAAGGAGAAAAGAAATGGCAGATTTAAAAGTAAGAATCGCGAAAAGATGCGCGAAAGAATTTGAAGACGGCGATTTCGCTAATTTAGGGATCGGTCTTCCGACTATGGTTGCTGACTACATTCCGGATGGCGTAACAGTTACATTCCACTCCGAAAACGGATTCGCAGGAATCGACGCAGTTGCAGACGCTTCCAACCTTGATGTTGACATCATCAACTCCGGTGGTGTATATGTAACAGCAGTTCCAAGAGTAAAATACTTCGACACAGCTGAATCTTTCGGTCTCGTAAGAGGCGGACATGTTAAGGCTACTGTTCTCGGCGCCATGGAAGTTGCTGAAAACGGAGACCTTGCTAACTGGATCGTACCAGGCAAGAAGGTTGCAGGTATGGGCGGTGCTATGGACCTTTGTGCAGGATGCCCTCAGGTTATCATCACAATGCTCCACACTCAGAAAGGCAACCACAAAATCTTAAAGAAATGCACACTTCCGCTTACAGCAGAAAGATGCGTAACTAAGATTATCACTGAAATGGCTGTTATGGAAGTCAGAGAAGACGGTATCTGGGTAACAGAACTTCACCCTGACTACACTTGGGAAGAATTACAGGCTGCAACAGGCTGTGAACTTCACAAGGATGCTAACATGAAGGCTATGGAAGAAGAGTAGAAACTTGTCTTTTTCGCCCACCGCGTTGTCAACTTCGATTTTCTCAGTGCTCACATACTTCAAGTATGCTCCGCGCTTCGAAATCTTGTTTCCTAGCGGTGAACGAAAAATCCGGCGTTTCTAAGAATGCTTGCTAAAATCGCCTGTGGCACACGCCGCAGGCGATTTTTTTTGGCTGCGCCAAGCTCGAGGCGAAAAATCCGGCAAAGTGTTCTAAATTCCCCAAAAGTATTTAGCAAAAAGCTAAATAATTTTCCTGAACCTCTTGCTTTTTTACATGACAAATGATAACATGGATATGTAGCCAAGTACGGCGAAATTGAATATGCAGTTTATAAGGGTAACTAACGGAAGTGGAGTGAGATTCTCCGGCTGTTTCTCAGCAACCGTGATGCGCCGGGCAGGCGACGAGTCGGGAGACGAGTTATTGCTTAGATGTATGAATTCTCTGGGACAGAGTGAGCATCACTTAAAAAGGTAAACATGGCATAAGGATATTCCTGTTAGAGCGGCAGGGACGTTCGCCGGTGGCACTTTTTAGGCTGAAAGAATAGTTGCAGCGATTAGAGCGAGGCAACGGTATTTTAGTTAGCGAATATGCAGACTGTCTTAATGGGCAGTCTGTTTTTTCTTTTCATCCAAACATATAGGCGGCATCGCAAAGGTGCGGTGCTGCCGGTGGCAAAGAGGCATGGAGAACATTTATATGCCCGAGTGATGATTAAAAAGATATTAAAAAAATATGGAAAGGGAGGCAAACAATTTGGGCGACAATAGGCAGAAGCTATCGGAGCAGGTGACGGACAAAGAAGCAAAGCTTTTATCCATTATACGCAAAATGGATTTTGGCGAAGTAAGGGTTGTTGTTACAGACGGTGTTCCAACACGCGTGGAAGAAATCAAGAAAAGTATTAAGCTATAGTTAAAATTAAATAAGTGTCGCACAAAATGGAAACTGACCGGAAAACCGGAGGTTCCGCATGGATGTAATAAACACTGCACAAGTGGTGCAGGCGTTTTATTCACGTCCGGCGGAGCCTTTTTTTTGCAGTGCGGCGAAAAAAGAGGAGAAGAAATGAAAAACAGAAGAAAATTACTTGCAATTTTACTGGGAGCAGTGCTATGCATCAGTGCAGTATTGCCTGCAGATCCTATGTCATATGTATACGGAGCAGAAACATCCGGCCCGAATGTGAATGATAACGGCACGATTATCGCTGATATTGACTCCCGCTATAATGAGAGCAAACAGCGGGAAGAAATGATTTCATCACTCGGCGAAGATGATATGGAATATCAGATCTGGCAGGAAGGCGAATACGGATTCGGCGGTTTGCGCTGGAGTATATGGGGAAATATGCAGGTTGCTTATACTGAGATCAGCATCAACAAAAAACTGCTCAAAGCCGCATATCAGCGAACTAACGTACCGGTCGAAGTTGAGACGGTACTGGGGAATTTCTGCATAAGCAGTGACCTAATGCGCTACCTAGTTAAAAAGGGAAAAGGCAAGGACATCAAGCTGGTGCTGGAAAAGGGTGAACTCAGCGATAAGGAAAAGAAAATTTATGGCGAGGGTGCGTATGTTTGCAGTGCATACTTCACTTCAGGCGGGAAAAAAATAACCGATTTAGGATCGGAAAGCGTCGAAATTACATTATCAATCAGGGATAAAGTCTCCGGCGCACTCCAAGCCGGACGACTGGACAGCAAAGGAAAATTCCACAGCGTAAAATCCAGATTCGGGGGACAAATCGGAAATTTCCGCTGCAGATTTGATACGAAGCGCTTAGGAACTTTTATTTTGACAAGCAGCACGCGGATAGAGTATGCAAAGAGAGTAACAGCAGTGACATCATCCCAACTTAAGATTAAAACTGTGGGAAAGAAAAACGCAATCGGAATTAGCTGGAAAAAACCGAGCGGCTTTAAGCCGACGGGCTATCAGATAATGGCATCGTCCAAAAAGTCGGGAGCATACAAGAGAATTAAAACCACAAAAAAACTCTCCTGCGTTGACAGCGGCTTGAAAAAAGGAACAAAGAAATATTACAAGGTTCGTCCGTATGCAAAGATTAACGGAGAAAAGATATACGGAAAGTGGTCAAGCATAAAAGCCGCTACTGCAAAATAGCTAATTTTGTATGAAGCAGACAGGTTGATAACAGAAAGAATACAAAGGAGAAAAATCTATGCAGCAGATTTTGGCAGATATATTACATACCACAGGGCAGGCAATGCTCACACCGTGCCTGATTATACTGGCACTTTTGATGATTGCCGCACTATGGCAGATTGGAGACGTGCTAGTCGAATGGTTTAAGGTCAGACGCCCGCACAAGCTCAAAGTAACGGAATTGATTAAGGAAATACACAGCAGCGCGGAAAACGGAGGTGCGGCAGCCATCAGAGAAACGGTTGCAGAAAGTGGTCTGCTTAACAGGCAGAAAAATGCACTTTATCGTGTTCTCGATGCACCGGAGCTGTATACCCACGGTGCAACAATCACGGCAATCGCTGAAAAGGCACTTGCCTCCGAGGAGGACTACTATAACCGCCAAGTGCAGATTACAGATACGATTGCCAAACTCGGACCGTCTTTTGGTCTGCTGGGGACATTGATTCCGCTCGGCCCCGGAATTACTGCATTGGGCAATGGTGACACAGCGGCATTGGCCGCATCTGTGGGAGTTGCATTTGATACAACGATTGCGGGATTGCTGGCAGCAAGTGCTGCGGTTGTAATATCCGGAAGACGCAAGCACTGGTACGGAAACTATATGACAGAACTGGAAACCGTTATGGAGGCGGTTTTGGAGGAGATTGATACAAATGTTGAACACGAATAAGCGCAGACTGACCCGCAGAGTACACAGCTTTGAAAAGGCGACGCCAAATCCCATGGAGAATCTTGCGAACCTTGTTGATGTAATGCTCGTCTTTGCCTGCGCCTTAATGATTGCCATCATCACATACTGGAATGTGGATTTAACGCAGAGCAAAATCAGCAAAGAAGATTTGGAACCGGTTGATGATATGCAAGAGGCGATTCAAAACGATATTGACTCAGAAGTGCTGCAGTCAAAAGGAAGAGTCTACGAAGATCCGGAAACAGGAGAATTGTATATTGTAACAAACTAAAATGAGGGACAAAATCGAAAATAAAAAAATTCAAAGAATCATACTGATACTTTTTGTGCTGCTGGCTATCTGCGCTTCTTTTCTTTTGATTGCGGAGCAGACACGGGCACCGGAGGGAGCATGGAAAAACGAAGTTTATGCCATCCGGCCGTCCGTTTCAACGTTTCCAAATGTGAAGCTGGATAATATTCAAGGGAATACAAACTTGAGTAATCCGGTAAGACAGGAAGCGAAAGACACCCAAACAGAGACGCCGAAGAGTGAGCGGGCAGAAGCCGGCAAAGTGCCGCGGGACGGCACGAAAGAAGATACGGACGAGCAGGGAAAAGACACCGACGGGCCGGAATTTGAACAAAAATTTGAAGATTTACCAGAAGATGCTTTGGTGCAGACAAGCTTGCAGGTTTCCGACTTGATGAAGGAAATCGGACTAAGCGATTCAAAGCAGATTCTATATGTCAGAAACATCACGGGAGTAGGCAGCGACACGATTTTGCAAAGTGTAAACGGCAGCTATGCGCTGCTTCTCAGTACCAAAGGAACGACCATAATTCAGGTCAAATACAAAGATGCGGACGGGGATACAAAGCTGCACATAAAAAAAATCAACTATGTGCGCCCCGAAGGAAGCACACCTGTGGAAAAGCAGCCTTTGATTCAGACAAACCTCAAAGACAACGGCATATACAACCAGGCAACGCTGAATTTCGATGTATGGATAACGGACTATCGTGGCAAGGCACTTGCATACAGCGATATGGAAGTTATGGTCAACGGCGTTTCCGCAGATTATATCGGGGAAATGAGCCGCCAGACATACAGCACGGAACTTCAAGCCGGAAAAAATACAATCACAATCAAGGTTACCGATGAATATCAGTACACGGTGCAAAAGACATACACTGTGTTTTACAAGACAGGAAAAAGCAGAATTACCATCAGCCTTGAGGCAGGGACAATCGGAATTCCGTATTTGGTAAAACCAAAAGAAATAGATGTTGAGGCTGGAGTTTCTCTGTCGCACGTATTGGATGAATACTTGAAATCAGAAGGATTTACATATTCACATACGGGAAATTTGGACGACGGATTTTATTTGGCAAGCATTCACAAGAAAAATATGATTAAGGGATACAAAATCCCTTCGGATTTAATTGAAAAAATAAAAAAAGACGAGCTGCTATTTGACGAAAACGGCTTTGAAAGCGTAGATGACCTCGGTGAATTTGATTTTTGCCAAGGCTCCGGCTGGATGTATTCCATCAATGACTTATACAGCTCATACGGCTTCAACAGAGCCTATGTTCAGGACGGAGATGTCGTACGGATTCGCTTTACGCTGGCGTACGGGAAAGACATCGGAGGATATGCGGCAATGGAGGGAGCCTACGGCGTTTTGCAGAGCTATGGAAAGGAATGGTAGAGTGCGATATGAATGAGAAAATCACAGCAATTCTGGAGGAAACAGGCAAAGTGATAAAAGGAAAAGAGGAGACTCTTGAGAAAATCCTGATGGCCGTTTTGGCAGAAGGAAATGTTTTGCTGGAAGATGTACCGGGAGTTGGCAAAACCACGCTTGCTCTTGCCTTCAGCAAATCTCTGGGACTCTCGTATAGACGAATCCAGTTCACACCGGACATCATGCCATCGGATATTACGGGTTTTACGATGTATGACCGCCGAAGCGGAGCCTTTCGCTTTCAAGAAGGGCCTGTACTGCAGTGCAGCCTTTTGCTCGCAGACGAAATCAATCGGACAGCAAGCAAAACGCAGGCAGCCTTGCTTGAAGTCATGGAAGAAAAGCAAGTTACGGTGGATGGAGAGAGCCACTCTGTGCAAAGACCTTTCTTTGTAATTGCGACACAAAATCCTGCCGGAACGGCGGGGACACAGATGCTGCCGCAAGCACAGCTTGACCGTTTTCTGGTGCGGCTTTCCATCGGCTATCCATCGCTCGATATGCTGGTTGAAATTCTAAAAGACAGGCAATTTGAAAACCCGCTTGCTCATATAAAACAGATTACAAGCAGGGAAGAAGTGCAGGAATTGCAGCAGAAAGTCCGTGCAGTCTATACCGATGAGGCGATTTTGCGTTATATGGGAAGGCTGGCAGAAGCCGTGGGGGCGCACGAAATGATTTCTCTGGGGCTCAGTCCAAGAGGTGTGATTGCACTCCATCATACGGCAAAGGCATGCGCGTTTGTCAGAGGACGGGATTATGTGATTCCACAGGACATCCGGGATGTTTTTACAGATGTATGCGCGCATAGGGTTATCGTCAGTGCAAAAGGACGAATTGCAGAGAAAACGGACAAAGAGATTTTGCTTGATATTTTGGAACGCGTACCGGAGGAAGAAACCGCGAGACGATAGGAAATCAGATTATGAAGAACAGATTATTTTTCATCTTGTGGCTCGCCGTTTTAGTGCTTCTGTGGCTGCCGGGACGGCTGCAGTCTGCGGGAGTGATTCTTACAGACTCGCTTCTGGCAGTTATCGTTTTGGCAATTTGGACGTACTTTGCCACAAAACACATAAAAGCCGGCTTTGAATTGAAAGGAAGTCGGAACGGAGAGAAACAGGCAGTCTTAGAAATAAAAACAAATTACAGCGAAAAACTGCCAATCGGTCTGAAGCTCAAGATACAAAGCGAAAACTTATTGACAGGTCAGATGTGCGAAATGGCGCTCGGATTGCAGGCGGAAAAGAAAGATAAATGGACGCTTGAGTTTAAAAGCAGTCATGCGGGAAAGCTTCAGGTAATGATTGAGGCAGTCTATGTGACGGATCTTTTGGGATTGTTCTGTTTTCACCTCAAAGGAGTGGAAAGACAAATGCTTACCTGCCTTTTGCTTCCTCAGGCAGCAGAGCCTCCGCAAATGCCGGAAGTATTCTATCAATACGCAGAAAGCAGTGACACCTATGCCGAGAACCGGCTGGGAGCGGATCAAAGCCAGACCTACGAATTGCGGGATTATCGCAGCGGAGACAACTTCCGTGCGATTCATTGGAAATTGAGCAGCAGAAATGAAAGCTGGATTGTCCGCGAGGGAAGCTGCCCGATTGATTATCGTCTGCTGCTGCTTCTTGAAAACAGTTATGAAATCGAGGAAGCGGGCGAAAAAGCTGAGACGGCGATTGAACATGCCTGTGCATGCATAATTGCCTTGTCGGAGGATTTGACAGACAAAGGGATTGTACATCATATCGGCTGGTGGGATAAAAAAACACAAAGCGTGTGCACGGTGGAAATTCAGTCTGCGGAAGATTTGCTGCTTTCTCTGGGAGAAATACTCGCAGCAACCTTAGAAGAACGTAAGAGGACGATATGGGAGCGATTTCAGGATACATGCGAAGAAAATCGCTTTGCACAAATTATAGTAATTGATGATGAAACAGCGAAAAACCACAGTCTATAAAAAAGAAAACACGCCGTTAAAATGGGTAAACCGGGAAGAGAATACATGGTTTTCGGATGGGCCGGCCGCTTATATTTTTGCGGCAGGCTGTGCGACTGTATGGATGATGAGCGTTTTGGAGGTAGCATGCGGCAGCCTGCAAAGGGTTTTTCAGGCACGCAGCTTTGGCGAAATCCTGAACCTGTTCATGGAGCACCGAGAGAGCTATTTGTCGGTGATACATAAGGTATATGCACAGACAGGGGGTGCATTTCTTACCGTCGTGACATTTGCCTTGGCGGGAGGATTTGCAGCGTTTTGCTTTTTACTAGCTTTGCGCCGGGGCGGAATGACCTTTTTTACGGTATTTGCGGCATTTGCGATTGTGCCGGTGGCTTTGCAGCTTTGGTTGCCTTCGGAATCTGTACGAATGACCGGACTGTATTTCCTTCTCATAGCGGTGATATGCGTTATGAGAGGGTTCGGGAGAGATTACAAAAGAGGAATCGGCTTTCTATGTATTCTGCTGATGTCAGGAGCATTACTTGGCATCGCATTCGGCACGCAAAACGCAGCAGAGGGAATTGAAGAGCTGAGAAGCAGAATCGAAACACAAAAGGAAGAATGGCTTTACGGCGGCCGTGAAAGCGGCATGAGCTTTGGAAGCTTTTACGAAGATAAATCAGCGGAAAAAGATACGCAGACCGTGCTTCGGGTGACAATGAGCAGTCCGAGGGCGTACTACCTTAGAGGATATACAGGAAATCTTTACACAAAGGACGGGTGGAAACAGGCAGTAAGTGCTCTCACGCAGGAAGAGAAAGAAACTGCCGAGGAAAACACGCTGTTCTATCAGCTTAAAGAAAAGGGGTTCAGCCCTCAAACCATGCTCGCGGCTTTATACCGAGCTTCGGGCTTAAATTCCGCGGACGATGAGCAGAAAAATGTTATCCAAGTCCTGAATATCGGCGCGAGCCGCAGATATTTATACCTTCCTTACGAAGCGGAAAAAATCGAAGCGAGCGGAAGAACACTGATTGGCGGAGGCCTGCTTCCGGACAAAAAAAGCGCAGAACGCTATGCAGTAACGACAATGCCTTATGCGATAGAGCGGTACGGCGACATTCTTGACGGACTTTCAGCCGGCAGCGAGCAAGTACAAAACTACCGGCAGGCGGAGTCGAATTACAGGGACTATGTATTGCAGTTCGACATGCAAATTCCGGACGAATGCTATCAGGCAGTCGCAGAATTTTTTCTTTCATCCGAAGAGATTAAGACAAGCGGTGAGGCAAAGACTGCAATTCTAAAGCAGCTCAGCCGTTTGCAGTATGACGAGACGGTCACCGACAGGACAGACGACGATTTTGTGGAATCTTTTCTGAAGAGGGGATCCGGGTATGATAAACATTTTGCTGCCGCTGCCGTAATGGCATTTCGCTATTACGGAATTCCGGCAAGATTCACGGAGGGCTACCTGATTACACCGGATATGGCGGCCGGCGCGAAAGCAGGTGAAGAAATTACAGTCACAGCCGCGCAGGCGCACTGCTGGGCAGAATATTACGAAGCCGGAGTCGGCTGGCTTCCGTTTGAAACGACCCCGCCATACATTGGGCTGATGAAAAGCGCAGGAAGCATCGGCATAGAAGAAGATACAAAGACGCAGCCTCAAGAAGAGCAGCAGCCGGATAAAAAGAAAGACGAAGAGCAGGATTCAGCAACAAAGTCGGAAGTCAATTACCAGACACTTGTGCTGTTATGGATTCTGCTGCTGATAATACTGGCGGCCGTGATATGGGCATTGCGGCGGAAACGCAAGAGCGGAAATAAGAAACTTATTTATAGACCGCGCCGGAAGGAGATAAAAAGCACCGATCGCAGAAAAGCAATCATCGCGCTCCTGTATTTTATCAGGAAAAAAGAAGGCAGCTCGCAACCGAGCGTGCAGCGACCCGAAATCGAGGAAATTTATCTGGAGGCGCGTTACAGCACACACGAAATGAGTGAGGAAAAATATCAGAAAGTATTACGCTACTATTATGGTTTGCGAAGAAAACATAGAAAAACGAAATTACAGTCAGGAGGAAAAGATGAAGAAACAAAAGCATTTTAGAAAACGGCGATTGTTTGCGGTGCTGCTTGCGTTGACGCTTGCACTCGGATTGTCAGCAACAGGTTTTGCTGCGGATTTAGTCGAATTCGCATGTGAAAATCCAAATCCGAGCAAGGTTATCAAGTCAGACTGGACAAACTTTCGGGGAAACAGCAATCACAATGCGGTAACCACTAAGCCGGTGCCTACCAAGGCTTCAGATGCGGCACTGTTTTGGGCAACCAAGTCAGGAAGCGGTTATGGCTCACAGGCCGTAGGTTCACCGATACTGGTGGATGGCTACCTTTATTACAATCAGGGCAAAACCATCAATAAGATGGATGCCGTCAGCGGTGAAAAGGTGAAATCCGGAAAGATGGTCAACAACTCGAGCTTCAGCATCGTGCCGCCGACCTATGCGGACGGTAAGATTTTTGTAGGTCTTGCGGGCGGCATTATCCAGGCGTTTGACGCCAAGACGCTGAAGTCCCTGTGGGTCTATACCGATAAGCTCGGCGGACAGCCGAACTGCCCGATTACATACTATGACGGTTATGTATATACGGGCTTTTGGAACTCGGAAACGCGCGATGCCAATTTCGTGTGCGTCAGCGTGAAGGATGAAAATACGAAAAAAACGACGGAAGCCAAAAAAGCAAAGTGGAAATACACCTCAAAAGGTGGATTTTATTGGGCGGGTGCCTATGTATGCAAGGATTTCTTATTGGTAGGTACCGATGACGGGGATGACGCTTATACCGAGCAGACATCAAAACTTCTGTGCCTCAATCCGAAAACCGGAAAGGTTCTGAGCAAGAAAACAGGGCTTAATGCGGACATCCGCAGCAATGTTTCCTATGATAAGGCAACAAATCGCTATTATTTTACCTCAAAGGGAGGAAGCTTTTATTCTGTAAAGGTCTCCAAGAAAGGAAAAATCAGCGGACTGAAAGAATTGAAGCTCGGAGGCATGAGCACCTCCACGCCTGCAATTTACAACGGCAGAGCCTATGTCGGTGTTTCCGGTGAGGGACAATTTGCCAAGTATAACGGACATAACATCACGGTAATCGACTTGAAAAAGTGGAAAATCGCATATCGCGCTTACACGATGGGGTACTCGCAGACCAGCGGACTGGTATACACGGGCGCAAAAGACGGTTATACCTATGTATACTTTTTCGAGAATATGACGCCGGGCAAACTGCGTTATATCAAGGATAAGCCGGGACTTACCGAGGTCGTTGACGGCGTGGTTGAAAACGACGGACGCAAAGACTGGCTTTGTGCTCCGGTTCTGTTCACCCCACAGGGTTCGCAGGCGCAGTACGCAATCTGCAGCCCGATTGTCGATGAATACGGAACCATCTATTTTAAAAACGACTCGGCACAGATGATGGCTCTCGGCAGCAAAATAAAGAAAATCACAGTCAGCAAGATGCCGAAAAAGACAGTCTACAAGGAAGGCCAAACCTTTAATCCGGCAGGCATGAAGGTGGAAGCGGTTCTGACAAACGGAAAACGCATGGATGTCAGTCAGTATGTTCAATATGGGGCGGACCCTTTGACGACGGCGGACAGCGATGTGTTGATATATTATGCAAACCAGATGTACAACGATGAAGAACAGATGGATACCATTTATACAACCGTGGACATCAAGGTAACAAAGAAATAGACAAGGAGGTAACGAATGAAACAAACGAACAGCGATTTCAGCAAAAAACTTTTCTGCATGATGCTGTGCTTATGCATGATATTTTCGCAGATGAGTTTTGCGCTGGCGGATGTGGACGCGGGAGACGGCAGTGAGCCGGGCGAAACACCGAGTGAAGAAAATGTGCATCGCACACACTATCACTATAATGCGGAAACCGGAGAATGCGACGGTGACTGCGTCGTGGGCATCAACCTTGCAGACTTTGCAGGAAAACCCGATGAGTTAAAAGCCAAGTTGAGCGAAAAAAATGGGGTTACGTTGGTGAACCCACGTTATTATATTGATGACTTGGAAGGTTGGAAAACTTTTGTCGAATACATAAATTTGGAAGAAAATGTGCAGAGCACTCTTTATCCAACTACACCGGGAAGCTTTAGAAATTGTACTGTATGGCTGACAAAGGATCTCGACCTCAAAGACTGGGAAGAGCAGGTGCCTGTTGGAAGCTTGCAGCAACTTACAGTCGCAAGCGGAAAACTTCAGAATCCGAAGTTCAATGGATTTTGCGGTACATTTGACGGTAATTCCCACAGCATTACGGGAATCAATATCACGACAAGCAAGGGTAATGCAACCGGATTGTTTGCATTTTCCTATGCAGGCGAATTTAAAAATCTGACGACTGAAGGGAAAATCAGTATCAACGAAGGAACAAGTAATACAAATCCAGGTGGTATCGGCGGGATTATCGGTGCAGCAGCAAATGTAAAGTTTGCGAATCTGGTAAATAGAGTGGCAATTACATCAAAAAATACCGGGATAGGCAGTGCCGTCGGTGGAATTTGCGGAAGTTACTTTGTCACGCAGGTCACCTTTTCGCAGTGCAGGAATGAGGCTGCGCTGCAAGGCATGTCTGATGTCGGAGGCATTGTCGGATATGCAAACATGGCAGGCGCCATGGAATTTAATAGATGTGCAAATACTGGTGAATTGACAACTGATACGAACACCGCGTATGCAGCAGGCGTTCTCGGTAAATTTACTGCAAATTCAACGCGGGATCTTAAAATCAGTGGTTGTTACAATAGCGGCAAAATATCGGCCACAAAGGCGGCTGGACTTTGCGGGTATTTGACAAGTGTGAAAACATTGGATGTGAGTGCATCTTTTAGCAGCGTAAAAGATCTACAGCCTATGTATAATAGCACTGGCAGCAATAAATCAGATGCAAAAACCGTTTTATATGCAAGCAGTGAAGATAAGGTGGAAAAATACTGCACTGCAGTCACAAAGCTTGCAACACGGAAAAATGTTTGGTTAATGAACCAAGTCACGGGAGAAAATGTTTTCATGCTTTCCGGAGAGGCTGGCAGCGAGCAAATCGAATTTGCAGATAAAAATTCGCCGATTATCTCACGAATCACATTGACAGGCTATTCTTCTTCAACACCGATTAAGATTAAGGAGATTAAGAGCAAAGAAGAAGGCAAGTCTGTTGAAATAGTGGATACAGCAGACACAAAAGAATGCTATATAGACAATACTATCACAGCCGAGATCACTCTGACGAATCCGGGAGAGGGCGGAGTTGACGCAACTATTATAAGGCACGCACAGGGTTCTGAGGCATACAATGGAAGCCGAAAGGCATCTACGGCAGACCAAAGCTTGACTCTGACTGTTCCAGTCAGAGAAGAGAACGGCCAAAACCTTGAAGTTAAATTCGGAACGAAGGCACAAGCTGAGGCGGTAGCAAGCTACGAATGGTATGAAAAAGATAAAGAAGCTTCAGAATACAAAATCAGAAACGTGTCAGAACTGCTGGGATTTGCGGAACTTGTAAACAGTGGAAACGATTTTGCAGGTAAGACAATTCTTCTGGAAAATGATATTGACTTGAGCAAGATTTGTGGTGTGGGTATCGGAAACTGGAAACCAATAGGAACCAGCACTAGCCCGTTCAAAGGCACTTTTGACGGACAAAAGCACAAAATAAGCAACCTGTATATTGCATCTGCAAATCCAATGGGACCTCAGGGACTTTTCCTAAGTATTGATGGCGCAGGAATAAAGAATCTGACAGTCAGCGGTTCAATCTCAAACTGCATGGGTTCTGCAGGAATTGCAGCGTCTGCGACTAGTCCCAAGATTGAAAATTGCGTGAATGAGGTTGCAATTGATGTGAAAGCCGGAAACCCACTGCCGGTAGGAGGCATTGTTGGCACGGCGAGCGGAACAGGCTATATTCGCAACTGTGAAAACCATGGGAATTTGAGCGGTGTAATAACCGCCGGGGGTATTGTCGGCACAACAATAAATTCCACTAAGCCGACCAAGGTGAGCATCGAAAATTGTGTAAACAGCGGTGCAATTCATGCAACCGGAGGAGCGGCAGGAGGAATCACGGCAACGTATAGCTATGATGGCAAGGAAAACGGTTTATACCTCTGCAGAAACACCGGGAATGTCACATCAGTCAGCGGAAACGCAGGTGGAATTGCCGCACAGTTTACGGGAAAAAACAGTACGCAGAGTGTGATTGAAAAATGCGAAAATACCGCGACGGTTACCGCAAAGAATTATGCGGGCGGAATTGTCGGATATGTTACAAATACGGCAAATAATGCAAAGGCATATGTAAAAAATTGTGCAAACACCAACAAGGTTTCATCTGCAAACACGGATACAGCAGGTGGCTTGATAGGAATGTTGGAGATAAAGTTCACAAATAAAAACTACAAGGGTTCGGTAAATGTAGAAAACTCTTTTAGCTATCAAGACGGACAAAAAGCTATTGGTTCAATAACAAACACAAATACGAAAGCAGGTGCTCCTACAGGTGAAATCAATTATAAGCATCTATACTATTTAGATGAGAGCAATCCAAAGGACCTTTCGCAAGGAGACACAGAGCAGACGGCTTTATCAAGCGAAACCTTCCTCGGCTCAGGAATGGTTAAAAAGCTGAATGAAAACGGCAATAGCTTTTGGGGCTGGAATCCACGGAGCACCCAAAATCCAGAAGGATCTTTATACCCGGTATTTAACGGCTTTGAGAAATATCCGGTATGTGAACTAAGATTCATACCATTTACGGATGTTGATGCAGGGAAGTATGATATTGGAATCGAAGGCGGGACTTTGTCACAAGACTCAACCGAATACTACCTTGATTTTGCGGGCCGCCTTACAGGAAAGGCATCGATCGGAAGTAAGGATTCGGAAACAGCGGCAGAGGCGCCGATTGCTGTTTTAGTCTGCAACGGCAAGGCAACGGTATATGAAAATTCAGAGGATCTTACGATTCCACTGGATATTACTGCTGACGCGCAGATTTACTACGGAAGTAAAGAAAATTATAAATCCTTTGTCTATACCGAATGGTATGACGAAACAAAAAATTTATTCATCATTGAAACTGCGGGACAGCTTCAGTCAGTTGCAAAGCTGGTAAGCAGCGGAAAGACCTTTGAGGGAAAAACCCTGAAATTAGGGAACGATATTGACCTTTCGATGGTATGCAGTGCAGAAAAAGGTAGCTGGCAGCCAATTGGTACAACTCAAAATAAATTTGAAGGAACTTTCGACGGCAATGGCAAAACCATCAGTGGTCTGTATATTTCTAATACAGAGGACAAAGAGCCGCAGGGGCTTTTTGGCTATACATACGATGCAACCGTGAAGAACTTTACTATATCAGGCACGGTCATCAACCAAGCTGATGGAATAACCGGCGGCGTTATTGGTGTTGTCAGCGGTACGGCAGCTACTGACAACCGCGACGAGGGTAAAACCGAAATTAGTGACATTGAAGCCAATGTTACGGTAAGCGGAGCCGGAACCTACACAGGCGGAATTGTCGGGTATATAAACTCAAATCACAGTGGAAAATGGGCAGGCACGACAATTGTTGCTCGCAATCTCGACAATAAAGGAGATTGCACTTATACGGGCAGCAGTGCAAGTTCCTATGCAGGGGGCGTTGCAGGTGCCTTAGCATATGGCGATATAAGCGGTAAAGGTATCTTCGCACAATCGCGTAATAGTGGCAGCGTAACGAATACAACCGGAATCGCCGGAGGACTCATTGGAAAATGGGCAAGCCATTATATGTATAGTATGAAGACAACCGGAATCGAGGATGTCTACAATACAGGAAATGTAACTGCAAATAAGTCCGGAGGTGTGATTGGTGAGACTACTATAGAGAATGCATCGAGCTACAAACCTTCACTGAAAAGAGCGATGAATTATGGCTCTGTTAACGGCACAACCCAATCTTACGGTATTGCCGGAAAGCCTGCAAAAGGAAACTGCAACGCAGAGCAGGCATATTATCTTGACAATACCCTTAGCGGTACACCTTCTGAAGAAGAACTTGGAAATGCAGTTTCAGCAGAAATTCTGGCGACAGGCGAAATCTCATTCCTTCTTGACAATGGTGTAAGCAAGAACCGCAGAGGCATTTGGGGTCAGAGTATTGCAGACGGCAGACCGGAATTCTATGATTCAAACACTGCGCCGCTTGTATATAAGCTGACGATAACGATGACTAACGGCAGCCTTACATTGGATGAAACATTGTCAAATTTAAAGATTTGGAGCAGTGCTTCTGAGGAGAATATCACAACATGCTATTTCACTGTTATGTTTGGCACAGCGCAGCCGATTATCAAATGGCAGACCGCAGGAGTGAAGGAGGACTATGTCCTGAATACATTCCATATCTATGATCAGACGCAGACAGAGCTGGCAGCAGTTATCGATGAAGAAAACAGCAGCATTACTGTTACATTACCGCTTGTTTCAAACCTTGAAGCATCCGCAGAGTTCGTAGAAGTACCGAATCTCGGTTCAACGATGAAGCTGATTCTTCGCGGAAACGGCGGAACAATCGGAAGCGAAGAACAAACTGAAATTGAAGCGACTGTCGGCAACAGATTCCAAACGATTACACAGTTAAACACTGCAGCCGGATTCAAAAATGGCAAGTATGAATTCAAAGGCTGGTATTTAGATGAAGAATGTACGAAAGCAATTGACATGAGCAGCAGAATGGTGCCGGAGGACAAAGAACCGCTGCAGATTGATGTATATGCGGGATGGGATACCACTTCTCCGTATTATCAGGTAACTTTAAATGCAAATGGCGGAACCTTTGCAGAAGAACTCGCAGATGAACAGGGCAATCTTGTTTTGGATGTAAAAGATGGTAACTCCCTTGACCTGACTGCGTATAATGAAACCATCATGGCACGCGAAGGCTATACTTTTGTCGGCTGGTTCTTTGATACAGAACAGCACTTGCCATACAGCGATGAAGCAGTGGGCGGTGATATTACTTTGTATGCAGGCTGGAAGGAAAAAGGCACAGTAGCAGTGCCACACAAAACGATTACCTTTGATGCAAACGGGGGATATTTCAATATAAACGGCCAGCAGGTTAAACGCTATTATGCTTATGCAGCAGCGGGAAGCGCTGTAACGCTTGAAACTCTGGCAGTACCGGAGGTTGCTAGAGATATGGCTGATGGATATGGCTATCAATTTGCAGGATGGTTTGAAACAGTATCACCACTGGCTCCTGAAAATCCATGGAGTGGATGTGAACAGGTAAATGCAGATATTACGCTTTATGCAAACTGGACGCAGAAATCTTTTGAGGATTATGTTAAAGATCAGCAGGATTCGACCTTCTTCGTTATCAAAGATGTCGAGACCTTGAAGGCATTCAGAGATTATGTAGCAAAATGTAAAGACGAAGGAAAAAGTACAGCAAACGATCGTTTTGCATTAGGCGCAGACCTTGTACTGGAAGATGACTGGACAAGAGGCATAGACGGCTTTGAAGGTATTTTTGACGGAAACGGACATACCGTTACATACGAAGGTGCGAGTGCCCCGATTTTCGAGACCTTAAAAGGTACGGCAAAGAATATAAATATTGCAGGCAACGGCAGCATGAGCGGAGGAATCGCTAATATTCTGGATGGCGGAAGCATCGAGGCCTGCACAATTAAGTCAGGAACAGTATTGAACGGCGGTGACATCGTCGGTGGAATTGTAGGAACAATTCTGAATAATGGGTCTAATGGCAATAAAATTTCAGAATGCCGCATTGAGTCAGGTGTAACCATCAGTGGCGGAAGCTATGTTGGCGGAATTGCCGGACAAGTGAGCGGCAATGGCGATACATTAACCATTGAAAATTGCAGCGTAGGAGCAGCAACAATTAAAGGCTCAGGAAGCAAATCAGCCATGCCGGATGGCAGTGGTGATCCTAACCCTGCGAATGGAAGCGCTGTCGGCGGTCTGGGAGGCATCCTTGGATATGGAGCAGGAAGACTCAGCGACTGTATGTCAGACGCGTTAATTGAAGCAGAAGGCTCAGAAGTTTATGGTATCGGCGGAATTGTAGGCGTAAAGGGAAGCACACAGGGCAAACTTGAAGTTGAACGCTGCGGATTTACCGGGAGTATCAAGGCAGAAGGAAAGGCAGACAGCGTTGGCGGCATCTTAGGCAGCAATTCGGACGCACATTCGGACTGGGTAAATCTGAATGATGTATATGCAAATGGAACAATTGATATTGCGGAGCATGGTGATCATATTGGCGGTATCATGGGTTCTATGCCAAAGAACTACGAATCACTGGGAACAACTACAATTAGAAATGCCTACTGGAACGGAACAATTGCGAATCCGCAGGGGAAAATGTTTGACACAATTGCAGGAAATGACGGAACCTCCGTGTCGAATGCATATTACTCAGACGAAGATGGATTTTCCAGCAGAGAGGCGGACGCAAAGGGTATGCCATCATCTGCATTCGTCAGCGGTGAAATTGCCTATGAGTTAGACAAAAATCATAATCCACGTGGTACATGGACGCAGGGCGAAAACGGTCCGGAGTTCAATAAAGATGGAGAAGATGGCATTATCTATAAAGTTGAAGTCAAGAAAAATGACCATATGACTTGGGAGAATGAAGACGGAACAATAGACGCAGAAGCAGATATTACGACGACCGTTTCCAGTGACCTCAGCGAGAAGGCGGGTCTTACGGACTGTGACAAGGTATTTGTCAAAGGCGGTGAAAAAGTAAAAATCACTGTAGACGGAATCCCGGCGTCAAAGGTTATAAGCAATAGTGACGGCAGCACTACAACAATAAACTATGAAGTAAGAATTAAAGACACGGAAGATAATGATCTTGCATCCTGCTCCTCTGGCAATTCAAGTGCAGAGATGACGATTGATAAAGACTTATCCGCGTCCGGAACACTCAGCAGCACTTCAACGACAACCGGCGGAAATTCAGGGACCGGCGGAGGAACCGGAGGTGGAAGCGGAAGCGGAGACCAACCGGGACAAGGTGACGGAGACGGAACCGGAGATGGCAAAGGTGATGGACAGCAAGGCGGAGACGGCACCGGCGGTCAGCAGGGTGATGGAAACGGCCAGAGCGGAACCAAAGGGGATAACCCGAATGGTGGCAAAGGAGCCGGCACAGATGTGAAACCGGGCGTATCGACGAAACCAACTTCGGTAACTCCGGTAAACCAGACCACACCACAGGAAATTGCAGAAGAACCAGCGTCTAAACCATCACAGGCGGCTGATGATACGCAGCATTCACAGATTGAAGAGCCGGAAAGCGGCGGCCAGAGTCAGGGCGGCGGCGAACAAGGCACAATCAAGCCTGAGAGCAAAATCTACAAACTGATTAAATCTGTAACCAATACCATTCGCGAGAATCCGGTTGCTTCAGCAGCAATTGCAATTGCGATTGTTGGAATCATCGTGTTCGGTGCATGGAACAGAAAGAGAAAAGAGGATA